>CAIMFA010000851.1 GCA_903840185.1 uncultured Lentisphaeria bacterium
TCCAAGTTGAGACGCTACCATTATTTTAACCGTTGGCGGTATAATCTCAGGTATTTATTTCAATGCTGTTTCAGAGGTATATGCGCTTCATTACGGATTGCCGGTTCGCAGATCATTTATGGGTGGAATCTGTGTGCTCATTTGTGCTTCCGGATTCCTTTTCGGCATCAGCGGATTAGTTGCTGAAATTAGGCGCAAAAACTATGGAGGCAGGATAACATGCGTTTTATGTGCATTCATCAGTTTTATTTGCATTGGCCTTTGTTTGCCGCCGATAGGCGCAGCATCCGAAAATACCAGACGCATTTCCTGCGCAAGTAATCTAAAGCAGATTCAGCTTGGATTAAAACAATACGCTATAGATTACTCCGGTAATTTTCCGCCTGCAAATGGAGCCGCAGGGCTGGAGTATTTAAGGAAATATGACTATATGACCGATTACGCCGAATATATTTGTCCAAGTTCTTTGACAGTGAAAGGCACGGGCACTCAGCCGTTGACGGAAGACATCGTGGATTATGTTTATATCGGCGGATTAAATGAGAAATCCGACCCGAATTCCATTATTCTTTACGACAAAGCTAGTAACCATGAATTTTTCGGTAATGTCGCGAAGTCTGGCGGCGTGATTGAAGGTATCTACGGAAAACCATGGACGGAAAAGATCAAAAAGTGAGCGTTGATATGGATAAAAAGAAAATATTGGGCGGGACGTTAATATCGCTTAAAATAATTTTTATCGCTATTGGTGTTTCTTTTATTTTTAACGCTATTTTATCTGTGGTGTACTGGAGGCCTGAACCAAAATCGGAAGAAGATAAGCGTGATTACTGCGCCAGTAAAATAAAACATATTGAGCTTGCATTAAAGCAGTACGCTATGGATTTCTCTGATTGTTTTCCTCCTGCAAATGGAGCCGCAGGGTTGGAATATCTGAGGAAATATGAATATCTGGCCGATTACGCCGTATATATCTGTCCAAGTACTCAAACAGCGAAAGGGAAAGGCAAGCAGCCGTTGACTGAAGACATCGTTGATTACGTTTATGTCGGCGGCTTGAATGAGAAATCTGCTCCGAATACTCCAATTCTGTATGATAAACCCGGCAATCATCAGGATTTCGGTAACGTCGGAACCGTGGATGGAGCCGCCAAAGGCATTGCCGGAAAAGACTGGATGAAAGAGATTAGAAAGTGAGGATTGGATATGAAAAAAAAGAGAATATACGGCATTATAATAGTTTCGTTTGTGCTCGTGACAGTTGTTATCTTTTTGTTTTTCATAAGAAGCAAACGTGGAGAGAGATTGGAGGATGCCAGATATCTTTCCTGTGCCTCCAATCTGAAATGTATGAAACTTGCATTGCAACAATACGCAGTGGACTATTCAGGATTTTTTCCGCCAGAAAGCGGAGCTGCCGGACTGGAATATTTGAGAAAATATGACTACCTTGCAGATTATTCCATATATGCATGCCCAAACACTAAAATCGTACGCGGGAAGGATAATCAACCACTAACAGAAGAAATAGTAGATTATGTTTATGTCGGCGGATTAAATGAGAAATCCGATCATAAATCTCCAATTCTATATGACAAGCCAGGCAATCATCAACATTCCGGCAACTGTCTTCTTGTGCCTAAGCTATATTCAAAGTGATGATCCAAGACTTCATCTATGTGAGTATTGGTGAGCGACCATCAAACCGGAGAAAAGCATCTTCTCTGTTTTTTACCTGGTCTGGAAAACCAGAAGATATGGTATCGCCGGTTTGCCGTCTGCATCTTTGAACCCCATGAATTTCTGTGAGTTGATCCAGATGACGTAAGTCTTTTTCGGATCAAGTTTGACGTTGATTACACAGGTTTTTTTGTCGTCCAGATATTTCGGATTCCCGACCATCAGCGGAAATGAGTCTTTTGACATCTGCGACCACGACCAACTTCCGTCTGTCATTTCCTTGCTGAATGTGACCTTGATTTGCGTTGTTGCCGCCGCATCCACGTTCTTGTCGCCGGATTCAGGAACTGTTTTTACGACTGACGGCGGAAGAGCCTTGACTGAAGCTTCCTGTCCCCAGGCAAGTCCTGTCGCTACCCACATTAAACATATCAACACCGCGATTACTCTCTTCATGATTACTTACTCCTTATAATTTTTTTCCTGTCAGGCGCTATAGAACGTGAAATATAAAGCTCTATGCTGTTCATAACGTATTGGGATTACCACAAAAAACAAATACATTTGGCAAAATTTCATTGATTCCAGTTTATAATCGCAACCGTAAATTGCCTGCAACCCTTGAAAATGTCTCAACGAAAAGCGGTTATGAAGTTGAAATTTCGCGGAAAACGAGTATTTTACACGGCGCAATTTTAATATTTAACACAGGATTGTTTTTTAATGATAGCAGCTTCCAATATTTCGATGCGAATCGGACAGCAGATACTGTTCGAAAATGTTTCGGTCAAGTTCACTCCGGGCAACCGTTACGGGCTGATCGGCGCCAACGGATCCGGCAAATCAACGTTCATGCGGATACTGAGCGGACAGTTGCAGGCGACGACCGGCGAGGTCGTGATCGACCGCGACTGCCGGGTGGGGTATCTGAAGCAGGACCATTACAAGTATGAAAATGAAACCATTCTCGACACCGTGTACATGGGCAACGAGAATCTCTGGAAGATACACAAGGAACGGGAATATCTTTTCTCCCAGTCAGAACTGACTGACGAGGAGGAGAACCGGGCCAACGATATTGAAGAGCTGTTCGGCAACGCCGGCGGCTACACGATGGAGGCGGATGCGGCCAAACTGCTCGTCGGCCTGGGTATTCCGGAGGATAAACACACTATGCCGCTGTCAACCCTGACCGGCGGTTTCAAACTGCGCGTACTGCTGGCCCAGGTGCTGTTTTACAATCCTGAAATCCTGCTGCTGGACGAACCGACCAACCATCTGGACATGAACAGTATTGACTGGCTTTGCGGAGTTTTGCAGCAGCACAAAGGCACGGTCATCGTTATTTCGCATAACCGTTATTTCATTAATGAAGTATGTACCCATATCGCTGACCTGGATTACCAGGAAATACGGCTGTTTAACGGCAATTACGACTTTTTCATGACCGCCAGCGCTATGGCAATCGAGTTGCAGTTGAAAGACAACAAGAAGAAAGAGAAGCGGATTGAAGACCTGAAATGCTTCATCAACCGTTTTAGCGCCAATGCGTCCAAAGCGAAACAGGCGACGTCGCGCCAGAAGGAACTGGACAAGATCCAGCTTAATGAGATCAGACCGAGCTCGCGCGTATCGCCTTATATCCGTTTCAATCCCGGCCAGCGCCTCGGCGAGAAAGTCATTGAAGCTGAAAAAATCGATAAAGTCTATGATCACACCCTGTTCAAAAATCTTTATTTCTCCTGTGCGAATAATGAGAAAGTCGCGATCATCGGCACCAACGGCGCGGGCAAGACGACCCTGTTGAAGATTTTGATGAAACTGATTGAACCGTGCAACGGCGAGGTCGTGCATGGAGAAACCGTAAAAATCGGTTATTTCCCGCAGGATACCTCGGATATGCTCAATACCGAGGAGCGGGCGATTGACTGGCTGGCGCACTTCGGTCCGGAAACCGGGCTCAGCGAAATGGAACTGCGTTCTTTTATGGGTAAAATGCTGTTCAGCGGCGATGAAGTCTATAAGTCGGTTAAAGTACTTTCCGGAGGTGAAAAAGCCCGTCTGATCATTGCGAAGATGATGCTTGAAGCCGGCAATGTGCTGGTGCTGGACGAACCGACCAACCATTTGGACCTTGAATCAATTGAAGCGCTGAACTACGCGCTTTCGCTGGTTGAAGAGACGGTGATATTTGTCAGCCATGACCGCGAATTCATCAGTAGCCTGGCGACCAGGATTATTGATATTGACGACGGCAAGGTCGTTGATTTCCCCGGGACGCTGGCGGAATATGACGCCTACAAAAAGAACCGGAAAGCGCAATAATAAATCAGGGAGTCAGAAGTCAGAATTCAGGAGTCAGAATAGAAGACATAAGAGCCAGTTGCAAAACTCAAGTTTTACCTGAATTCAGAATTTAGAATGAAATTCGAATTTAAATCCGGATTTATTCTGACTTATTACTCCTGACTTCTTTTGCAAGTATCTCAAAATACCCGAAATCCGGAATTCATGATGGCAGGATTGTTTTGCTTCTGTATTGAAGAGTATTTGTTTTATTCTGACTCCTGACTTCTCTGTTTTACGCCGGCATGGTGAATTTGAAGGTACTGCCTTGGCCCGGTTCGCTTTCCGCCCAGATTTTTCCGCCGTGCTTTTTCACGAAATCGCTGCACAGCATCAGGCCCAAGCCGGTTCCTATTTCATTTTCCGTACCGGGGGTTGAGTTGATGATATCAAGCTTAAAAAGGTTATCAAGATTTTTCTTAGCCATTCCGATGCCGTTATCGCGGACAGCTATTTCAACTTGCCGTAAGCCGTGCGCGGCGTGCAGTTCAATTCTGCCGCATTTAGGCGTGAATTTAATGGCATTTGAAATAAGATTGCGCAGAATGGTTTTAAGCATATCCTTGTCTGCCGTCAAAGTCAAGTTGTCAGGGATAAGAATTGTTAATTCGATATTTTTGCGTTCAGCGCTCTTGCGCAGCACTTCCAGTTCTTCATTGAGCAGTTCCTGTAAAGCTATTGGCGCTGGATTGAACGGTATTTTTCCGCGCTGTGAATTTGCCCATTCCAGCAGATTGGCGAGAATGGCATAGGTCTGGTGTGCCGACGAATGAACCATGTCAACATATTGCTCAAGTGTGGCTGGATCTCCGGTCTTGATTTCCGATTTCAATAAATCGCTGAAGCCGAGAATATTATTAAACATGCTTTTCAGGTCATGGGCGATGATGGAGAAAAATTTATCCTTGGACAGATTCAATTCCTGAAGTTCCTGTTCATATTTCTTCTGCTCGGAGATGTCCTGTACCTGCGAAATAAAATACAGCGGTTCGTTATTTTTATCTCTGACCAGTGAAACGCTCAACAGACCCCATACGACATGCCCCAGCTTATGAATATAACGTTTTTCCATGTGATAATGGCTGATTTCCCCTGACAGCGTTTTTTCGATTTTTTTCAGGTCGTTCGCCCGGTCATCGGGATGGGTGATATCCAGGATGTTTTTGGAGAGCAGCTCTTTTTCCGAATATCCGGTCAGTTTGGACAGCGCATTGTTGACTTTCAGATAATTGCCTTCAGTAGATACGATGGCCATTCCGATGGCGGCATTGGTAAAAGATACATGAAAGCGCCGGTCGCTTTCATGCAGCCTGGTTTCAGTCAGGAGCTGTTCCTGCAGCGCCAGCGAATCCTGCAGTTCGCGCTCCAGCGCCGGCGCCAGCCGGGCAAGATTGTCCTTCATGATATAATCTTTGGCTCCGGCTTTCATCATTGCCGCGGCAGTTTCTTCGCCGATACAGCCGGATACTACCAGAAGCGGGATATTAAGGTCGGACTGCTGGATGAGCGTGAGCGCGGACAGCGCGTCGAATCGAGGGAGATTATAGTCGCAAATCACTGCATCCCATTTTTGTCCGGATAGCGCGGCGCACATCTGGCTGGAGTCTTCGACCAGTTTCCAATTGACTTTATATCCTGCTTTTTCCAGCAGGCGGACAATCAAGGCTGCATCGCTTTCAGAATCTTCGACTAGCAGCAGATTTAGTTGCCTGTTCATAGATATCCTGACTTCCGGTTATCTCTTTCAGAGATAATAACATTAGCCTGAATAATTCATAAACTAATGGCGAAATACTGCAATCTGTTCAAAGTAAAGTCTTTGCCGATGTCCCCGCCGTAGCGCTGCTACGACTGCGGCATCGCCAAAATATTTCTTTTTGAGCATATTTTCGTCTTTCATCCATTTTTCATGAATAATCCAGGTTGGTAATTTCAGGCTTCCGGCGGGGATATTTGTGCATCCGCCCGTATAAAATAAAAGCTGTATGCAAAGGCTGAACGGATAATGAAAATATCGGTAATCACGCCCGTTTACAACGGGGAAAAATACATCCGCCGCACCGTCGAAAGCATCCTTTCGCAAAAAGGCGATTTTGAACTGGAATATATTGTCTGCGACGGAAAATCCACCGACGGCACGTTGAAAATCCTGGAAGAATACAAAGACCGCTGCACGATTGTCTCGCGCAAAGACGGTTCGCCGCAGGCGGCGATCAATTCCGGCATGGAAATGGCCACCGGCGAGATCGGCTGCTGGCTGAACGCCGACGATATTTTCGAACCGGGGACATTGCAGACCGTGGCGGAAACATTCCGTAAACATCCGGACTGCCAGTGGCTCTACGGCCGCTGCCGGATCATTGACGAGCATGACCGGGAAATCCGGAAACCGATCACCTTATACAAAAATCTGCTGGGGTATTTTTACAGCCGCAATGTGCTGCTTTCCGAAAACTTCATCAACCAGCCCAGCACTTTCTGGAAAATGGATTTATGGCGGCGGGTTGACCATTTAAACAGCAAATATAAAGCCGCCTGGGATTACGAACTGTGGATGAACATGGCAAACAAGGCCAGGCCGATAGCGGTGCGGAAACTGCTGGCCAGTTTCAGGCGTCATTCCGAATCCATCAGCCAGAACAATTTCGACAGGCAGTTTGATGAAGAACTCGCCATTGCCAGAGAATACGGCAATCCCGTCACCGCTTTTCTACACTGGATTAACGCGCGCAAAATCGTCTGGATCTATAAACTGCTCGCAATTTTCGCGGATCGCAATAAGAAATCATAAGCCGGAAACCGCATGAAATGTCTTATTAAAAATCTGAGCCGGAAACTGTATGTAAATTATTATCTGCTGCTCAAAAGAACCCATATCGCCGTCCTGATCCTGCTGTTGTCAGCGCCGGTGCTGCTGACCGGCATATTCACTTCGCCCCGTTTCAACGACGGCATCTGGCATCTGAAACTGGTGCGGGCGTGGTGCGAGTACGGCGGCAGGCCGCTGGAGCTGGCCAGCAAAAACAATTTCTCCATCCAGCCTGAGGAAAGCCCGCTGTGGTACTTCCTCACGTCCTCCCTGTGCAACCTGACCGGCGGCTATGATTACCGCACAGTGCAGGTGTTTCAAGCGGTGCTGGCGGGCGTTCTGCTGTGGCTGGTCTTCGTCCTCGCCCGGATGCTCTGCGGCAGTTTCAAAGCCAAAACCGCAGTGCTGCTGACCGGCATAACGCCGATTCTGCCGGTCTGCGCCATTCTCTGCTATATTGATCTGCTGTGCGCCTGCTTCATCCTGCTGACTATCATACTATTATATAAAAAACAGTACTTATGGACGGCGCTGACCGCCGCCGGCATGTGGTATTCCAAACGCACCGGCATGGTGCTGATCCCGATGTATTTCATGATCCTCGCGGCGCTTTGCGCCGTGCAATACAAAAAGAACATTGCCCGGTCCGCGCTGACCGTCGCCGGCTGCCTGCTGATATTTCTGGCGCTGATCGGCTGGGACGTATGGTTCAGAGGTAAAAACTTCGGCAGCGACGACATGATAGTGCGCAATCTGGCCCAGATCGCGGCAGCGGCAGGCATCAGCGTCCCGCTGAAGGCTCCACCGCCCCCGCCGCCCGGCGAAGGGTTTGAAATCAAAGTAAAAGCCAATCCGGCGGCCGGGATCCCGGAGCCTTCCGGATTTGAATATGTAGCCAACAACCGCCCTGCATCGGATATTCCGCTGCCGAACTTCCTGCAATGGTTCGGATTCGGCATCCCGCTGCTGATCCTGCTGGCGCTGTTCCAGCTCCACGGAACGCCGGAATATCTGCCCGGGTTATGGCGCAAATACTGGATTCTGCTGCTGATGGGCGGCTTCTTCTTTCTGATGTGGCTGCTTTTCGCCCGGCGCTACGGACGCTACCTGATTATCGCCTTTCCCGTACTGGTCATCATGTTCAGCGGGTTGTGCAATTTCAGACATGCAAAAACCGTGTTCTGCCTGATCATCGCGATCGCGCTCATTCAATACGCCGCCGCCATCGGTTATACGCTGCAAAGCCGCCAGCTGGACTCAACCGGAACTGCCGAAGTGCTGAATTACCTGAAACAGCAGCCGAAGGATGAAAGAGTTTTCTGGGAGGAGTGGGAACTGGCGTCCTACTATATCCCCGGAATCAACGCCACCTGGACGCATGAAGTGTTCAGCAACAACGCGATAGTGCAGAACATGCATGCCAACCATATCAGCACGGTGGTGGTGGCAAAGCGCTTCAATTACAAGTACAAAGGCGGAATTTACGACAAAGGCTGGCCGCTGGACCGGCTTGAATTTTTCGCACAATCTCCTGAAGTCGGGAAAGTAATTGAGAATCAGCAATATATAGTGTATAGACTTAAAAAAACTCAACCCGCGGGTGACGGTAAAAAATGAATTTGAAGGATTTATTCTTAAAACAAATACTGCCGGTAAAGATTCTGACCTTTGCCGTGCCGGCAATGGTGCTCATCGGCATCCTGTATGTGGGATTTTCCAGCTCATGCCCGATGATCGGCGATGAGACCGCGCACTATTATCAACTGGTAAACCAGAGCGGCAAACTGCCCGACATCTCTTTCGGCTGGTCGCTGGTCACAGATTACGGCAAGGAGCGTTCCGGCATCGGCCCCCATGTGATCGGCTGGCATTACCTGGGCGCGGTTTTCTATAAAATGGCACCGGGTTTCATGACGGTGCAGTTCTATCATCTGCTCTTTTTCTGCCTGCTGACAGTGTTCAGTTTCCTGACGGCAAAGCATTTATTCAACTCGCCGGAAGTAACGTGCAACACGCTGCTGCTGGTCTCCACCCTGCCCGCGGTCATTCTCTTCAGTACCGCCTTCTACCAGGATCTGCCGGCGACTGCGCTGGTCGTGACCGCTTTTTATCTGCTGTTCAAACGGCAGTATCTGCCGGGAATCCTGCTGGCGGCAATCACCTTCTTTTTCAAGGAGAATTCCGTGCTGATGCTGCCGGGAATGTGCCTGCTGATATTTCTCCAGGAACGCCGGAAACCGTTAAAATGCTCGGTCTGGATCATGACCGCGGTTTTTCTGGTATTGACATGCATTCTCATCTTTGACGTGGCGGTTTTCAAGTATTTTGACGGCAAATGCCACAATATCCTGGTGGATAAAATGCTGGATATTCTGCGCGGCTTGAACATCATTGAAGACACCCGGCCGCCAGTGCCGGTGTCAACTGAAGCGCTGCCGCCGATTGCCTATCCCGGCGATCTGCGGATTCCGGCAAACTGGGTCATCTACCTTGGCGGAGCAATCTGGCTCGCCGTCGGGGCATCGGTATTCGGCTTCTGGCGGGAGATCAAAGGCAGAAAGTTTGACCAGCCCGCATTCATCTGCGCGGTTATCGGCTTAAGCTATCTGATACCGTCGTATATCATCGGAAGGAACACCCCGGATGTACGCTACTTTCTGCCGGGCATCCCGTTTATAATTTTCGCTGTTTCATACTGGATGGTGAGTTTTAAGGAATACCGCAAGCTGCTGCTGGTGATCACCGCGGTCGCGATTGTCCAGGCCGGCGCGGTCTTTTCAAAAGTATACGAGCTAAGAACTCTCGGCCCCGACCTGGAACAGGTGATAAAAGCGCTCAATGAGAAAAAGAGCGTTTACGACAATAAGAAATTCAAGATTTTCATGTATGCCGAAAAATGGCGTTTTCTGCCGTATGAACCGTTCTGGAGCATTTCCGTTGATGTATGGAAAGCCAAAACCGACCGGCAGATTTATGATCTGCTGCGGAATAATAACTTTGCTTTTATCGGCATCGAAAAGTCTAAAATCGCGTCAATGGTGTCCTCGAATATGGATATCCGGGTTTATCCGGCCAAATTCGTCGATTCGCTGGCCAATTCGGATCTTTTCAGCAAAGTGTGTGAAAACCCGACGTATATTATCTATGAGTTAAAACCGGATGCACAGTAGAGTTGCCACATTAAAAGTCTTTTTGTGGGGAAGTTTCGTTTCCCTGCTCGGTGCCGCCCTGATCGGCGTCATTAACTATCTGGTGCGACGCTATCTGGCCAATACATTTTCGATTGGAGAATACGGTTTTCTGTACGCCGTGTTCTCGCTGCTGACGCTGCTGCTGGCAGTGGTTGATCTGGGCATGACTCAGGCCGGGACGATCCTGATTGCCAAAAACCGTGCCGGCAACCGGCCGCTGCGCGCCAATTCCATTTACAGTTTCATCCTGATGGTCAAAACCTCTTTCGGGACTGCGGTCTTCCTGATTCTGGCGCTGCTTTCCTCTTTTCTGGTGGTTAATTATTACAAATTTCCAGGCGGGCAGAACATCTTTCTAATTGTAGCGCTGCTGCTGATCTTCCAGTCGGCGGAGACAGTATGCATGTCCGCAATGGATTCCGCCAAAGCTTTCGGGCTCAAAAACTTGCTGCAATCCGCCAAAATCCTGCTGATTTTTCTGGGGATCGTCCTTTTTTCCGCACAATACGGGCTGGTGTTTGCCGCCGGCATGTTCCCTGCGTGCGCCCTGCTGTCATTCATTACCGCCTATATTATCCTGGCGCAGAAATTCAGACTTAAGGCCGCGCCGGAGATTACGTTCAACCTGAGGACATTCAAACATACCTGGGATTTGAGCAGATGGATAGCGGTCGGACTGGTCGGACTGACTGCGATTTCCAACATGGACTCGATCATGCTGGCCGGTCTCAGTACACCGGAAAGAGTGGGAATCTATAACATCGCGCTGCCGATAGTCCAGATATTACAGTCTATCATCATTCTGCCGGTGGTCTTCACGCCGATCGTTTCTGAACTGTGGCAGCACGGCAGAAAAGAGGAAATTGCCAAGCTTACCGAGGCGATAAGCGTCATCCTTTTCATCCTGTTGTGGCTGGCGCTGATTACCACCCTGCCGCTGGCTAAATTGATCATCACGATCCTGTTCGGACCGCAATTCACAGAAGCCGGAACGGCGCTGACCATTCTCTGCGGCGGAACCATCTTTTTCACCGCGGCCAGTTTCTATGTCAACGCGCTGAACTCCTGCGGGGCCGCCCGCCAGGGTGCCGCCATTCTGCTCGGCGGCGCGTTCTTCAATATCATTTGCAACGCGATACTGATCCCACTATGGAACATCAACGGCGCCGCGACCGCAACCGCGCTGTCCTATCTGTTCATCTGCATGGCAGCTTATTTTGTGCTGCGCGGAAAGATTCACATGCATATCCCGTTCAAACCGGTTATCTATATATCAATTACCGGCATAGCAGTGACAGCCGCCGCGGCCTGGCTTTACTGCCGGAATTCCGGGATGCCGGTTATGATCACCGGGACACTGCTGCTGGATGCGCTGCTGGTGCTGCTGCTGACTCCGGTATGGTTGAAAATCACCAGGGAACTTATACATTTTTATCAGGATAAAAATAAAACGGACTGAAATTATGCCACTGCCAATCATCTTTATTCACACAGGTTACAGTTCATATCTGGAGTTCACGCTGCGCCAGGCGAAATTCACATCGCCGTCCTCCGAAGTCATTCTGCTCGGTGACGATGCCAACGCCAGCCTCGGTTCGGTCGTCAGGCATGTCAACATCCGGCAGTATTCCAAAGGCGCGGCGGAGTTCGAAAAAGTCTACCAGCACTTTTCGACCAATCCGTATAATTATGAACGGTTCTGTCTGCAACGCTGGTTCATGCTGGAGGAATTCATGCGGAGTTCCGGCTATCAGGAGGTTTTTGTCTGCGATTCCGACGTGCTGATGTATGCGGATATCAACGACATCAATGCCGGAATGTTCAGCACCAAAGACGTCGGACTGGCGGTTTACGGCCCGGAATGCGCGTCCGCAGGCATCTCCTACTGGCGGCTTCCGGCATTAAGTAAATTCTGTGAATTGATGCCGACATTTTACACTGATGAGTCAAAACTGATTAAGATCAAAGCTTTGTGGGAATACAACCGTGCCAACAACATCCTCGGCGGCTTCAGCGACATGACCGCTGTAACGGAGTTCTATCACAGCTACGGCCCGGAAAAGATCTGCAACCTGATCGCGGTTTACCAAAACTGCACATTCGACACTCATATCAATATCCCCGCCGGCGGCGACGACGAAATTTACCGCTTCCGGATGGGCAAAAAGGTGTTCAAATGGAAAAATGGCATCCCGTTCTGTTTCAGTGAAACCAGAAAAACTGATATCCGCTTCATTCTAATTCATTTTCAGGGGCCGGCCAAATTTATGACCGCGTTCTACTACACCGGCCCGTGGTTCAAAGGCCGCCTGAAACTGACCGCAAAATATATGGTTCTCAACACAATGGCTTTCTGGTACAAAACGCTGAGGATAAGATACCGCTTCGCTTTCGTCTTCGACTACATCTTCAAGAAAAAGCAGGCGAAACAAACCGGAGATGTTTAGAGATAGTGTGGAAGGAAATCAGAATCAAAACTTACTGGCAGGCATTGCAGAGCGATTCCGGAGGCCGGATTAATTTGCCTTCACTGCCGACACATGCCAGCACGACATAGCCGCGAGCCAGTATTTCCCCGCCGCGCAGGATTTCAGAAGCCATTTTAATTCTGACACCTTTGATTTCTTCGACATAGCTTTTGAACGTCAGCAGTTCATCGTAATGAGCTGGGGACAGATATTTACAATATGCCTCCGAAACCGGCAGAAAAACGCCTTCTTTTTCCAGAGTGCTGTAAGGCAGTCCGGCATCACGCAGCATTTCGGTACGGCTGCGCTCAAAATACACCATATAATTAGCGTAATAAACCACTCCCATCTGGTCTGTGTCAGCATAGGGCACACGGTATTGCATCAGGTGAATTCTCATTTTATATACCTCAGAATCTGTTCGATTACCTGCTCAATAGACATCCCGCTGGTATCAATCAGGATTGCGTCATCGGCCTTTTTAAGCGGAGCGGTTTTCCGGGTGGAATCCAGCATATCACGTTCAGCAATGGCTTTGGCTATGGATTCAACGGTTGCGCCGTCGGGAGCCTCGCCATCCTGGGCAAGCCGGCGTTTGGCACGCTCTTCGGGGGTGGCGGTAAGAAAAAATTTATATTTGGCATCCGGGAAAATTACGGTGCCGATATCGCGGCCTTCCATGACAATCCGTCCGAGTCTGGAGAATTCGCGCTGCTGATCTATGAGCCATGCCCTGACATTAGGCAGAGCAGCGACCGGGCTGACGAATGACGCGACTTCAGGAGTGCGGATTTTCGCGCCGGGAAATTCACCGTTAAGCATGATTTCATATCTGCCGGATGCGGCTTTGACATAATCCAGTTTTATCTGTTTTAAAACCGGAGAAAGTCTGGCTTCAGAACATTCGGAAAGGTCTATGCCCTGCTGAAGGGCATAAAAGGTGACGGCACGGTACATGTTGCCGGTATTGATATAGGGGATGCCGAGCCGGTCGGCGACCAGACCGGCAATTGTGCTTTTTCCGGAGGCCGCCGGGCCGTCAATTGCTATAACATTTTCAGCCATAACTTTATGCCCGGATTATTTTCCGCTGCGGCTTTTGAGACGTCCGTGCTTCAGGAATCCTTCATAATTACGCATGGTCAAATGCGACTCAAGCTGGCTCAAAGTGTCAAGCACTACGCCGACCATAATCAGCAAGCTGGTGCCGCCGAAGAACTGCGCGACCATAAACGGAACTTTAAAATATTCCGCCAGAATCGTCGGGAAAATTGCCAGGGCGGCCAGAAACAACGCGCCGGAGAGCGTGATTCTGGTCATGGTGGAATCAAGGAAATCGGCAGTCGGGGTTCCGGGACGAATACCGGGAATATATGCGCCCTGATTCTTTAAATTGTCAGAAATCTGGATCGGATTAAACTGATTGGCCACCCAGAAGTAGGAGAAGGCCAGAATCATTATGCCGTCCATGCACATGTAACCAAGCGAACCGTAACGAATGGCATTGGCGACCTGGTGCCACTGAACCCATTGCAGAAGTACGCCGGGAATCATCAGAATCGCGCTGGCGAAAATGATCGGCATTACGCCGGAGAAATTGACTTTAAGGGGCATATAAGTGGTTCCGCCCTGCACCTGATTGCCGACGCTCTTTTTTACCATCTGAATCGGAATGCGGCGCTGTCCCTGGGACAGCAGGATGGTTGCGGCGGTCACCAGTGCGAACAGCATCAGGAGAATCAGCAGCTGTACCGGCTTGAACGAAGTTCCGGCGGATGTGGACTGATTCCACGCCATATCAATCAACTGCATGACTGCGGCAGGCAGTCTGGCAATAATGCCGATGGTGATGATAATGGATACGCCGTTGCCGATGCCGCGGGCAGTTACCTGTTCCCCCAGCCATACTTCAAGCATGGTGGCGGAAGTAAGAACGATAACAGTCATGAGAATAAATCCCGCGCCGGTACTGAATACCAGCGGGGATTCCGGACTCGGCAGGCCGACTCTGGACGGATTTATCATCGCCATTGCTGCCATCGTTCCCTGGATCAAACATACTAAAACGGTAAGATAACGAGTGTATTGATTGATTTTCTGCCGTCCGACATCGCCTTCGCGCTGGAGTTTTTCCAGTGAAGGGATGACCGGAACCAGTAACTGCATAATGATCGAAGCGGTAATGTAAGGCATAATCCCGAGAGTCGCAAGCGCAAATTGATGCAATGCACCCCCGCTGAAGAGGTCGAACATTCCCATCAGCATTCCACCCGCACTGTCTTTGCTGAAAAGGTGGAAATAAGCTTTGAGCGCCGCAGGATCTACACCCGGACACGGAATATTGGAGGCAAATCTGACCAGAATGATAATTCCAGCCGTAAAGAGAAGCCTGTTCCTCAATTCCTTAATCTTGATCATATTGAGAAATGCAGAAAACATTTATCACCCGTTATATTATAATTTGCTTTGGTTTCAGACTGTTTCGCAAACCCCGCCGGCAGCTTCGATTTTGGCTTTTGCCGCATCGGAGAACTTGCTGGCTTTGATTGTCAGAGCCTTGGATATTTCGCCCCTGGCCAGAATCTTCAACGCACCATTTGCATTGTTGATCAGACCCATCTGCTTGAGAGTGGCGACATCAACCACCGCATTTGCTTCAAAATTGGTATTCAGAATATCCAAATTGATTACGGTGTAGAGAATATGATCCGGGCTCTTGAATCCGCGTTTGGGCAAACGCCGGAACAACGGAATCTGACCGCCTTCAAAGTACGGGCGGAAAGTCGAACCGGAACGGGATCTTTGTCCTTTTTCACCGCGCCCGGCAGTACCGCCGGTGCCGGACCCGTCGCCGCGACCTACTCTTTTCCGGGGACGCCTTGAACCGGGCGTCGGGGAGAGATTGTGTAATTTCATCATCTTAGTTAGCCTCGATTATTATTATTATTTACCGCGTTTAGCAAGAGTATCAGCTCTGGAGGAAAGGCTTGCAATCGCTTTGAAAGTGGCCTTTGCTACATTGACCGAATTACCGGCGCCGAGAGATTTTGCCAGAACATCGCCGATACCGGCGAGACCGAGAATCGCACGCACCGCACCGCCGGCGATGAGGCCGGTACCGGGAGAAGCCGGTTTCAGAAGCACTTTCGCGCCGCTGAACTTGCATTCAACTTCGTGCGGAATGGTTGATCCGTTGGTCGGAATCCTGACCAGACTGCGTCTGGCAATTTCGCTGCCCTTGCGGATCGCATCAGATACTTCATTGGCTTTACCATAGCCGTATCCGACTTGACCTTTACGGTCTCCAACAACGACTAAAGCGCCGAAGCTGAAGTTTCTACCGCCTTTTACGACTTTGCTGCAACGATTGATACTGATGACGTTTTCATCAAAATCGCTGGTCGCTTCATCAATTTTGAAATCTTCTTTCTTTGCCATTTCAGCTCCTAAAACTTTAATCCGTTTTCTCTGGCAGCTTCGGCAATAGCCTTGACCCGCCCGTGATATTTGAATCCGGAACGGTCAAAAACTACGTCTGCGATATTGGCAGCTTTGGCTTTTTCCGCCGCTAATTTCCCGAGAAGTTTAGCGCCTTCGACATTCGGCTTGCCCTGCTGCTCTTTGAACATGGCATCCAGTGTCGAGGTAGCAGCCAGCGTCAAACCGTTAACGTCATCAATGAATTGAACATAGATATTGTTCGTGGTGACGCTGACACAAAATCTCGGACGTACTGCAGTTCCGGAAATCTTTTTGCGCAAGCGCAAATGACGGCGGACCCGCTTATCTTTTTTAGTCTTGAAACTATTCATGTCTTAAACTCTCCAAAATTAACCGACTGATTTACCTTCTTTAAGAACAATGCGCTCATCAACGTAACGGATGCCTTTGCCCTTGTAGGGTTCCGGCTTCTTGTAACGTCTGATGGTGGCGGCCACTTCACCTACCAGCTGCTTGTCGCAACCTTCGATGGCGATCTTGGTATTTTCCGCGACAGTGACTTTTATTCCCTGCGGAACCGTGTACTCAATCGTATGCGAAAATCCAAGATTCAGAACAAGCTTGGAACCGCTGATCTGCGCCTTGTAACCGACGCCGATGATCAACAGGTCTTTTCTGAAACCCTTGGTGACGCCAAGAACCATGTTATTGATCAAACTGCGGGTCAAACCCTGCAGCGCACTGGACTGACGGCTGTCATCTTCGCGACCGACGATTACCTGGTCGTTCTGTACCTCGACGGTGATCGTGCCCGGGATCTGGATCGCAAGCTTTTCCTTTCCCTGCACACTGACAGTTCCCGCGTCGACGGCAACTTTGACTCCTGACGGAATCGGAACTGGTTTTCTTCCTATACGAGACATAATATCAAACCCTCATGCTTATGTGTTACCAAATATAGCAAAGAATTTCCCCGCCGGTCTGCTCTTTTACTGCAGTTTCCCCGCTAAGGATTCCCTTAGGCGTGGAAAGCACAACAGTGCCGAGACCGTTCTTGACTTTCGGGATATCTTTGCTGCCGCAATAACTCCTGCATGAAGGCTTACTGACTCTGCGAATACCTTCAATTACAGGTTTGCCCTTATAAAACTTCAATTCAATCGTCAGGGTCTTCTTGACGCCGTCTTCACTCAGACGGTATTCTTTGATGTACCCTTCACTTTTGAATACTTCGGCAACCGCTACTTTAACTCTTGATCCCGGCATACTCACTTCTTTAAGGGAAGCGGAACCGGCATTGCGGATGCGTGTAAGCATATCAGCTATCGGATCTTGCATACTCATGTTCTGTCATCTCCCCTTGTTTACCAGCTAGCCTTGGTGACGCCCGGGATTCTGCCCGATGACGCCAGTTCTCTGAAACAGATACGGCAAAGCTGAAACTTACGGATGTAAGCTCTTGCCCTGCCACAGGCTTTGCAGCGATTATAATTGCGGGACTTGAATTCACTCCCGCGTTCACATTTTACCATCAAACTTTTCTTCGCCATAACAGATTAACTCCTTAGTTTATTCCGCAAACGGAACTTCCAACAAAGTTAACAGCTCGCGCGCTTCAGCATCAGACTTCGCGGTTGTCACCATTGTGATGTTCATCCCAAGGGGATATTTAAGTTTGTCAGGGTCGATTTCGGTGAAAACAGCTACATCCTGTATCCCGACGTTATAATTTCCCGCACCGTCAAATCCGGTTCTCGGAATCCCGCGGAAGTCCCTGACGCGCGGAAGCGCGTTATGAACAAAGCGGTCGAGGAACTCGAACATTCTGGCGCCGCGCAGCGTAACCATGACCCCGGTATTCATACCGATCCGCAACTTAAAGTTGGCGACGTTTTTATGGGCCTTGGTGATAACCGGCATCTGGCCGGCAAGCTGGGCGATCTGCTTCTGAGCTTCGCCGAAAGCATCGCGTTCCGCGCTGCTTTTCAGACCGCAGCTGATGACGATTTTAACGAGCCTGGGTACTTGCATAATATTCTTGTACCCCAGCTTCTGCATCAGCGCCGGCTTTACTTCATCTTTATATTTTTTGGACATATCAGGCATTTTTTCTTCACTCCGTCTTTATCTGGCCGGGCCTATTCGCTTTTCTGGCCTTCAACAGGCGTAACGTTTGAGACATGAACAGAGACTGAACGGTCAACTAATCCGCCATTGGGGTTCAGCTTGGATTTTTTGACGCTCCGCTTGCCGATCAGCTCACGTTTCTGAGGAGAAAGGTTGCTGAATTCCAGCACGACTCTCTCTTTTTTGGTCAGAACCGCAATAATTTTGGCCTCTTCGTTTTTCCAGGATCCGGCGTTAACAACAACTTTATCGCCTTTTTTCACATGAAACTTTTTCATTATAACACCTCCGGCGCAAGAGAAATGATCTTCATGAAGTTCTTTTCTCTAAGTTCACGGGCTACCGGACCGAAGATACGGGTTCCGATAGGATTGTTATCTTTGTCAATAAGGACCGCAGAGTTCTGATCGAACTTGAGGTAAGATCCGTCTTCACGGCGAATCTTGGCGGCTGTTCTTACGATAACAGCTTTGACCACCTGCCCTTTTTTGACCTGGCCGTCCGGAATTGCTTCCGTAACTGAGGCGGTAATGAGATCCCCGATTCCGGCGAAACGACGTCTCTGTCCGAGAACCGTAATCGTGACAATAGTTTTAGCGCCGGAGTTGTCAGCTACTTCCAATGTCGATTGCATTTGAATCATTTTGCTTGTACTCCCTGCTGATTAAACATCGGCGCGGCTGATAATTTCCAACAAACGCCATCTCTTGTTTTTGCTCAAAGGACGGGTCTCGACAATTCTGACCATGTCCCCTATTTTGGCTTCGTTGTTTTCATCATGCGCAGCATATTTTTTCTTGGTTTTGATAACTTTTTTGTACAGCGGGTGCGCGGTACGTCTGGTTACCAGTACGGTGATCGTTTTATTCTGAGCGTCGCTGACAACCTGGCCTACGCGCTCTTTACGATTACCACGAACTTTAGCATTATCCTGAATTGCTTCTTCCATAATCACTTCCATTCAGTTTAACCGTTAGCTTTCGCGAGGCGGGCGGCTTGTTCAGTTATGACTCTGGCAA
>CAIMFA010000852.1 GCA_903840185.1 uncultured Lentisphaeria bacterium
AACAGACATAGAGCAAATTGAGGTGTGTTAAACTGTGGGTGTTGTAAATAAAAGTACTTTGGTGTATGAGGATTTGAAAAATTCAATCCAGAGCGGTGAATATGCTGTTGGTTCAAATTTGCCGAACGAGATTGTTTTTTCGAAACAGTTAGGCATTTCCCGCCAGACCCTGCGCCTTGCGCTTGACCAGTTGGAGAAAGAAAAATTAATAGTCCGCTATAAGCATCGCGGTACTTTTGTGCATAGAAAATCTTACAAGGAAAAAACTATCAGCGTGGTGGTTCCAAGGGCCAGTTATGTTGACAAGGCCGGCTTTCATAGCTGGTTTGTGGCACAGTATATACTTGAAGGGGTATTCGGTCAGGCCAGAGACGCCGGCATGAATATGGGAATTCAATTTTTGCACCCGGATGAACAGCCGCTTAATGAAAGCGTGGAAATATTACTTAAAACTAATGCAGCAGGCTATGTATTTCCTTCTTTGGGCGGTAATGCGGCGATTATTAAAGAACTGGTCAGGCGTGGCGGATGTGCGGTGGTAAGGCACTGGTGCCCGCTTGAATACGCTCATACTGTAACCCCGAATGAGCGTGAAGGCACATATAACGCAGTCAAATATCTAATTAATTCCGGACGTCGGAAAATCGCGTTTTTCGGTCCGGCAGGAGACGAGAAGATTTTTTTTATGGAGCGTCATCTGGGTTATCGTCATGCCATGGAAGAGTCGGGGCTGCCGGTTCTCCCTGAATTTTACCGGGATTGCGGCGGCTATCCGGAAGACGCTCATGCGGCGACCTTGCAAATGCTGGCTGACGGCGTCAGGCCGGACGCAATTTTTTGCGGTACAGATATGCGCGCATTTGGTGTCATGCAGGTTTTGCTGGAGTCGAAAATCAGGGTGCCTGAAGATATTGCCGTGATCGGCTTCGATAATCTGCCGGAATGCGAAAAAAATATCCCGAAGTTGTCATCAATCGATCTTCATTTATGCCGATCCGGTGAATTAATGTGCGATATTATCAAGAAGGCGATTGATCATCCGGCGGCCGGATTTATCAGCTGGACATTGGATTCAGATTTTATTAAACGTGATTCGTGTTAAAATAAACTTAAAAAACAAGGAGGGCTAATGCGCAATATAATTCCCGGATTTATGACTATAAACTATGCTTTAAAACAAGATTCCAAAACAAAGAGCAAAGGAGGACTTATGCCAAAAAGAATTTTCACACTTATAGAATTGCTGGTTGTGATCGCGATCATCGCCATTCTGGCCTCAATGCTGCTGCCAGCGCTGGGCAAGGCGCGCAATAGCGCCAGGTCAACCGCGTGCCTTAACAATTTGAAACAGATCGGACTGGCTACGCAGTTTTACGGCAATGATTATAACGAATGGATTGTTCCGTTTTCGGATGCAGCATTTAATACATATAAAAACTGGTTTATAGTTCTTCAACAAAGAAAATATCTGCCGGATCTTGGCAAAGCAGCATCTGGTGACAAACCTGCCGGAGCGATGCTTTGTCCAATGGATGTAAATCCTTTTCAGGCTGGATGGGCTGGTGCTGGACTTGGATTTTACTCTACCAGTTACGGCATAAACCGGGGCGTCGCCAATAACTTGGTACCTGGTTTTATTCAAAATAATATGCGTTTCATTGACTTTGGCAAAAGCGCAAACGGCGTTTCATTTAAACGCAAAACACCGGGATCAATGCCGATGGTCATAGACGCTTCGCCAGTCGGCAGCAGCGCGATTAACGCTGGTTCTGCCACCGGGAATAGTTGGACAGATACAGCCAGAGGGCCTGCAAATATTCTCGCCCGCCATTCAAACAGCGCCAATTTTCTGTTCTGCGACGGTCATGGGCTGAACCTTAAAGGACCTTACGGCGTTCTTGGAGATTCGATATATATACTAGACCCGAGCAAGAGTGCGGACGATCCCAATGTAAAACCTTTCTTGAAATACTAAATCTGTCCTTGAAAGGTAAATCGTGAAAATAAAGTTGTTCCTGCTGTTGATACTCGTTGGTGTACTGCCGTCCGCTTTTGCCTATCGCCATAACTATGCCAGAGTCGATATTTGCGCTGCCGATCATCAAGCCATTATCACTCCGCTCGAAATAACCGGTAATATTCTGCCGGAAGTGTTTGAATGGGAAAAAGACGGAGGAAAATGGGGGCTGTGCGTTAATCTGCCAGGAAGCGCCGCCTGGCAGAATGGCGTCATCAAGTTTAAGACCGACCATGACGGCGAATTGACTCTATCTTTGCGCGGACCGTATGTTATAAGGAACGGCATAAAGCAGCGTTGTGATTTTGATTACAGTTTTATGGCTTTTAACGGAAAAACGCTGTTTGATTCCCAGTCTGGAACTTGCTTGAAAGTCTGGCATGATGAGCCGAAAGATTTTAAAGTTACTGCCGTCAAGGGAAAGACAAATGAAATCAAAGTCCGCTTTCGCATGAGCGGCAAAGCCGAAGTTTCAGAGATAAAACCGGCGGACGGCTGGAAAGCGGTGGATATGTCGGATTTAAATGTTCGACCGGGTAGCATCCTCGACCTCAGTCCGCTACTGACATCCGCGCCGGTAACCGAAGATACGCGGCTGATAGCCGCGGGTAATTATTTTGTGAGGAAGAACGCTCCATCCATTCCTGTGCGGCTCACCGGCTGCAGTATCTCTCCAATATTGGAATTCCCGGAGTTGAAAAATAAAGATGATATTGTGAAATATGCAGGGTTGATCAAGCGCCAGGGATATAATTTAGTCCGTCCGCATTTTCTGGATTACTATCTGATGGAAGGCGCGGCTGCTGATTTAGAATTCAACCCCGCCCATCTTGACAATTTCGAATATCTGGTTTATTGCCTGAAACAGGAAGGTGTCTATATTTTCTTTGACGCCATGACCGCCTGGTCCGGATATTTCAAGGGCAGCCTGTGGCCCTGGAATCCGGAGCGGCAGGGCGATTTAAAATCGGGACTTTTGTACGATCAGGCCGCCAGGGAGCACTGGTTTGCCGGGGTTAAAAAACTGATGACACACGTTAATCCTTATACCGGAACGGTATTGATCAATGACCCGGCAGTAATGTGCGTATTGTTCTTCAATGAACAGGGCGTCACGCATTTTGATAAGTGGCCGGTATTGGATAAACTATGGCACGAATGGCTCAAAAGAAAATACGGCAGTACGGAAAACCTTATTGCCGCGTATAAAAATAATCGCAGCGGGATTGAAGTTCCTGCGAATCCTGACATTGGATCAATGTCGATGTTTCTTAATCAGCGCAACTGTGCGTCTCGGGACGCCTGGGTATTTATCGGCGAACTGCAATCAGAGCTTAACCGGTGGTATTTTGCCAAAATCAGGGAAATCGGCTATTCCGGACCGGTGACGCAGTGGGACAGTGATAACGACTTCCATTATTTGGCGTTGCGGAATGACATGCCGGTTATCGCCATGCATAATTATCATGATCATCCGTCCGATTTTGTCAGACAATTTTCAGAAATCAGGCAGACTAGTTCCGTTGTAGAATGTGCTGATTATTTTACCCGGATGATGCTGTCGCGATTTTTCGGCAGGCCGTTTATAATAACCGAATATACCCATTGTTTCTGGAATCAGTATCGCTTTGAGCAGGGATTGGTATGCGGCGCACTGGCGTCATTTCAGGATATTGCCGGAGTCATGCCGCACGCAATCCCGGCAAGATTTAAATCGAATAAGCCGATGACTCCGTTTCATATTTATAACGATCCAATAGACCGGGCGTCGGAAGTAGTGACAAACTTCATCTATCTTCGCGGCGATGTTGCGCCGTCAGTTTCGCGGGTGACGTATGAACTCAATCAGCATGAAATTGTGTCAAATGGTTACGGGAAAACTGAATTCCCGGATTGGATGTGCGCCAGCGCATTGCTGTCCGAAGTTGGCGTGTCTTATTCCGATTTGCCGGCACCGGGCGGTAAAACTGCGAAAAGCGGATATGTGATGCCGGTCAGCCCGTTGTCATGGGCATCCAGGGACGCAAAGTCAGAGTTTTACCTGAAACTGCTGGAATTTCCGGCATTAAAAAATAATGAGTCTGTTCCCGGCAGAGGATTGTTCATTGCCGGTAATCAGCAATTTGAGTTGAATAAACAGAATGGAACATTCAAGGTGTCTACTGCTAAATTGGAAGGAGTAAGTTTTACAGTTCCAGCCGATATTAAACTTAATCGTATGACTGTTTTGTCTCCGTCAGTGCCGGCTGGCATAACTGTTATAGCTGTGGACGGGCAGCCGCTGGAAAACAGCAGGAGGATACTGCTGGTATGTGCTACTGACGCTTTAAATGACGGCATGAAATTTACAGATCATCAAAAAAATGTTATATTGAGCAATGGAAACGGAAATATTCTGCTGAGAACATTTAAGGCGGGATTCGAGTTAGTTAACAATAATTCAGGGGATGTTGAGATCAAGTCCATTGCCTTTAACGGACTGCCGAAAGACCGTATTCCGTCCACAATGGAAAGCGGGAGGATCAAGTTCGCATTGGATACTGAATCGCTGCCGGGCGGGCCGGCCGTGTTCTTTGAAATTACCGTAAAGTGAAATTCAATGACTTGAGGAATCCGGCGCGGTTGCTGGTGATTGAATCAACACCCAGCGTTTTGAATCTGGCCGCCTTCTCAGGTTCATCAATCGTCCAGACGTGGAATTCGAATCCCGCGTCATGGATTTTCCGCACGAATTCGGCATCAATGAAATCAGCGCAGTGGGAATCAACCCCGTCCGCACCTGTCTCGCGGAGGACATTGATAATCTCTCCGGCGGACGGGTTGCGGTTTTCGTCGTAACCGGTCAGCCAGCAGGCTTTGTGCTGCGGCAGCTGCTTTTTCGCTTCAACAATGGCCGCCTGATCGAATGAGATGATTATGATCTGGTCATCCGCCAGGCCGGATTTTTTCAGGATGAGCTTCATCGCATTGACGATGACCGGATCGCTTTTGATCTCGATCAAGACTTTCATGCCGGGTTTGACGACTTCAAGCAGTTCTGACAGCAGCGGGATTTTCTCGCCCTGCCACTTTGTATTTTTCCAACTGCCGAAATCGAGATTTCGCAGTTCAGAAAACGGTGTTTCTGAGATTTTGAATGCAGCGTTTGACGTCCTCTTTGTATCCGCGTCATGGATGCAGACGACTTCGCCATCAAGCGTCAGATGAATATCGCATTCGATGCCGTCAGCTCCGGTCCGGGTGGCCAGGCGGAAGGCGGACAGGGTGTTTTCAGGAGCATCAAACGATTCTCCTCTGTGGGCTATCCATAACATTTAAACCACCTCCGTTTCAAAGGGGAATTTGTATTGTTGCAGATTGAGCTCTTTTTTGAGCTGCAACATCTGTTTTTGTAACGCCGGGGTGATCGGTACGCCTTTGTCGCAGCGCTCCAGCCAGTTCAGATATTCTTTTTCGCCGGCGGTGTAGATTTTCTGTTCACCCGGTGCGCGTTTCGAGTTGCGCAACTGGCGCAGTATCTCGCCGGAGGCTTGTTTGAATTCCGCCGGTTCGATGAATGCGGCAATATCAATGGCGATGAAGAAATGGCCCAGATGATAAGGCCGTTTGGAGCCGTCGGTATTGAATCCCAGCAGGCCTTTCAGGAATGCGCCCTGCTGGAGCGCGGCGGAAAGGATTTCGACGACAGTGGCGTAACCATATCCTTTGAAGCCGCCTCCGTCCTCGCCTATGCCCCCAAGTGGTGTCAGCGCGGCGGTGCCTTTGATCAGGTCGTCCAGTATCTGGTGGGTGTCGGTGCGGGTCTGGCCGTCTTCGCCGATGACCCAGCCCGGCGGCAATGCCTTGCCGAGCCGGTCATACACTTCAATTTTGCCGCGCTGTGAAACCGAAGTGGCGCAGTCCAGGAAGAACGGAAATGCTTCGTCTGTCGGCATGGCGAAGGTCAGCGGGTTGGTCCCCAGCATATTTTCCACGCCGAAAGTCGGGGCGATAGACGGACGGGCGTTGGTGCCGGTGATGCCGACCATATCATTGTCGGCGGCCATCAGCGCATAATATCCGGCGATGCCGTAATGCGTAGAATTCCTGACCGCAACCATGCCCATGCCGTATTTCTTAGCCTTGTCGATTGCCATCTGCATGGAGCGTCTGGCAATGACCATGCCCATGCCGTCATGGCCGTCAATCACCGCCGTGGTCGGGCCTTCCCGGATGATCTCGAATTCTGTCACCGGATTCTGGATGCCCTCCCTGATCCGGTCGTAATATATTGGTTTCAGTCTGCCGATGCCGTGCGAATCGATCCCGCGCTTATCGGCGGCAATCAGCACGTCGGCGCAGATTTCCGCGTCCTTTTCCGGCACTCCGACGCCCATGAACACGTCTTTCATAAAGCGTACCATCGTTTCAAACGGTATCCAGCAAGCTTCGTTCGGCATAAATCCACCTGTATTGTATTATCATGTAAAAATTATAGTTTTAAATCCGGCACAGACAAACCGATAAGAACAGGGTTCAATATAACACGATCAAGATATTTTTTCACATCCAATATGCGAAAAATACTGATGCTTAAGTATTGTGCCGAGACCCTGTTTGGGAATATCGATAAACAGTTATTGTATGGCTGATGCTTGCATCATATTACTTGTACGGCTATATTCTATTCGGGAGAAGAACGACTATGAATATACCGGAATCAGTTTTGATCGGCTACTTTCCCAAAAAGATTGCGCTTCGTGATGACTGGTTAAAGAATCCTGTCGTCGAGGACATCTACAGTGTCAGTGAATGTATTTCAAAGGGGCCTGACAATTGGATTGATATGTGGAAACACAATATCACATGGTGGCTTTTTGACACCCCCGAAGCAGGCGTTGAGGTTCTTGGCGCTAACTATGCCGACTTCATCATGCTCGCTTACAAACTGTTTCCAGTACAATTTGACGGAGGCAAATTACAATCTCTGGATGTTGTCTCTGCCGCGAAAGATGACTTGAATGATTTTGAGTTTCTCGGATACGACATCGTGAGCCGCTCCGCTGAAATCGCTGAAGTAAGGTTTGAACACTCGCCGCTTTCATGCAACAATGGCTGCGAAAAAATACCGGTCAACAAACATTGCCTCATAAATGATCTAGAAACAGCGTGGACAACCGCAGAATTAATTTCAGCAGAGAGCAAAAATGGCTTATGGGAGCCAGGCCCCTATTGCCTGGTTGAAGTCTACCGCAGGAGAAATTGAAGAGGCGCTCCCCGTTGTATGTACAATTATATTAATGTTAAACCAGATTCTGATTTTGAGTTTTTTGATACAGCGAGGAATTTGGTAGCGTCTCAACTTGGAGACCTGAACACTTGAGTTCATTTTAACTGGCATCGTGCCGTCATTCCAGATTTGGGGCTCTGCCCCAACCACCGAGATTTTTTAAGGCATTTAAGGCATCCCGACATGTTGACCGGTCG
>CAIMFA010000853.1 GCA_903840185.1 uncultured Lentisphaeria bacterium
CAGAAAGAAATTGCACTCACCTTTGGATGTCCGCAATACGTGAAATCACATTCATCCGATAATTCATCAGGCTATATATTTGTTCCATGGAAAGTGAAAGATTATGAAGAGATTCCGAATAATGCTCCGCTGATATATGATAAATCATTTAGTACTCACAAAGATGGGGTTTATGTTTTAACCGCTAAGCATGGTGCGGTGATTTTTATTACTGACAAAAACTATTTTTTGAAATTCAAAAAGATTAATGACAATATTATTATTCCAGAAGATTGAACCAGTTATCAGAAGCGCCCTGAAAATACTGAAAATACTGAAAATAGAAAATAGGTACAAGATTTTAGCTTTCGTGTTTTTGATGCTCGTGTTGATGCTTGGATGCTTGATAATATTATCTATCTGGCTGCCTATATTTTAGTTCAAATGAAACGTTGTTTTTGGAGTTGAAAAAAGAATAGAAAGATGCGGGAATTTGATAAACTACTGCACGAAAACACAAAAGCTAAAGTTTGGCCTCTATGATGACTTTGCCAATTGCGGAAATCAGCATAAAAAACGCCCTTTCGGATTCGCGAATCCGGAAGGGCGGAAATGCAACAATTAAGTTAAATACACATACAACGGTAGCATTCGATGCGGCTGTCTAAATCGCGGCAGATTTTGACGCTTTTCAGATCGTAAGCCTGTCCGTTATGGATAATCTGCGAGTCCGCCGCCGGCGCATATTCGCATTTCAGCAGAAAAACTTTACCGGATTTGATTTTGCCGGCAGCGGCAGGATCGCGCTCGACATAATCACTGACAATAGCCTTGCCGGTGTATTCCGTCCAGACGGGTTTGCCGTCGGCGACGCTGCCCGATGGAATGCGCAGCAGCACGGATTCGCGGTATCTGTCTTCAAACATGGTTATGCCTCCTGATTAACGGCGCTGCCGCCGCTTAAACTGTTATCAATCTGCTCAAAAATGATCTTGCGGGTTTCCGGAGAAATTTTTTTGATTTTTTCGAGCATGGTGACGGCGGCGCGGGAGAGTTCGCGCTGATATTCCTCCCCGGCGTTAATGCTTTTGAGTCCCAGCAGCGCCGTGATTAAATCTTTCAATTCAATAACAGCGAACTCCCGGTTGTAGGAAATTTCCGGCACCGGAATGGACGGGTCCCAGGCGTGCATCAGCTTCCATGCCTGCATTTCCGACTGTTCCAGAATATCGGCGCGGGTGGCAAGAAACTGTTTTACATTCTGCTGGTCCCAGGCTTTTGACTCGGCGGACTGCGCGACACTGGAGTCTTTCTGCACTGCCAGGCCGATGACGTCAAAAAGCTCTTTTTTAAGGTTGACATTCTCCTCCCGGATCCGGGCGGTTTCCGCGCCGGACGGAGAAATATAACGGCTGACCCCTTTTTCGTCGGTGGATTCCCAGATTGCGGCGGAACGCGCCAGCACATGGCTGAACTTATGGTCGCCGGCGGAAACAGACACGGCATCACTGTCGGGCACCTGGCCGCTGCGGGCAAAATTTTCGGAGATCACGAGCAATCCGAACATCTGCTTGACGATATTCATCTGCGCCTCCGATTCGTTGTTGAGAATGGCGTCGGAAATCCTGACCACGTCCTCGAACCAGTGACAGGCATCCATGCCGAAGCCGTCGGACTCCTCATAGCGGATCAACGGAACCATACCCAGCCGGTGCTCGCCCTGCCCGGTCATCTGCACTTTGCCGTCGGTTTTCTCAAACAGCATCCACTGGTCCCGCGTCCACAGCCTCCGGCGCAATTTGGCGACCGGGGGCGCAAACGGATCGGCGGCACAGCAGCTTTTCTCCTCGACCAGCGCCCACATCAGCCTGCCGTCGCCGCCGTAAGCCCAGTCAACGACGGATAACGGCGAGAGCGCCACGGCATAGGGGCGAATGCGTTCACGCTGCTTGCGTTCAGGGTCGAGTTCGCCTTCGAAATGCGGCATTTCCACCAGCATCCAGGCGGCGCCGTAAACATTCAGCATCGTCGAGAACTGGCGCATAACCTCGTTGATGCGGAGTCCGCCGCGCGAAAAGTCCTCAATCATGTCCGGATCGGCGTTTTTGCGCTGGGGTTCAGAGGAAAAGACATACTGGCTGATCAGCCGCGCGATTTTCCGGGGATAGTTGAAATAATATGCCCGCCGCCGCCGCTCTTGGAACTCCAGATCGATTTCGGAAACATGTTTAATCAACGCGGCGTCAATATAATTTTTGCCTCCTGAATAAGCCGCCTTTGAGCGCAGCCATGTTTCGCGTCCGATACTGAATCCCGGGTGTTCGCGTTTGAAAACAAATTCACAATCCATCATTTCAAAACCTCCTTCAAGTTAGGGTTATCTACATATAGTAAAAATGTCAACAGCCAGATGGATTAGTTATTGATAAACAAGGAGATAAATAAGATTTTGCATCGTGAAAAACTCAATCCGCAATGATAAAAATGATTGTTGGCGGTCATCTGGAGGTCGTTTATGAAGTGTCAGCTAGAAAGACGGAAATTTTATATTTCCGGTTTTTCAAATTCATGCAGGAGAGTATATTAAGTGGAAACGATTTAAACTTGAGCACAAAAAATAGGCTTTTAATTTATGAACCGGAACTTTTATTTGAATATAGTTGCCACGGCACTGGTCATGGCGGTAATTCTGCTGGGCGTGATCCTGATCAACGCGGTGGACCGGGTGCATTTTGATTATATGGACATGCAGAAGAAGCTGTCGGAAATGAGCGATTCACTCCAGCAGATGAAAAATAAAGGCATTACCACAGCATCGCCGGTCAACGTCGTTCCGTCCGCGGCAGCGGCGACTGACGCGAAGACCCCGGCGGTGGAAAAATCTCCGGATAAAATAGCCAACCTGGAATTTTACGATCAGAATGCGACGCCCGGAGACCGGATTATTACTTCCATCTCCGCCGATGTCGGCAACATGAATTCTTTGATTAATAATGATTATACGGTAAGTTTGATTAACGGGTTCTGCGGTTCGTCGCTGGCCGACCGCAATTTCGCCAAACCGGAGATATTCGAGCCGCTGATGGCGGAAAGCTGGACGATCTCCCCGGATAAAAAAGTCTATTCGATCAAACTCAGAAAAGGTATTCTCTGGCAGGATTTCACCGATCCGGTAACCGGGAAGGAATGGAAAAACAAAGAAGTAACCGCGCGGGATTTTAAATTCTATGTGGATGTGATAAATAATCCGGACACCAATTGCGCTTCGCTGCGGGTTTATTACAAAGACCTTGAAAAGATTGAAGTCACTTCGGATTACGAGTTTAAGGTTTACTGGAAAGTGCCGTATTATCAATCACAGGAACTGACGCTCGGCCTGAGTCCGCTGCCCGAACATCTGTATCATGCTTATGAAGG
>CAIMFA010000854.1 GCA_903840185.1 uncultured Lentisphaeria bacterium
GACTCGCTTGCCCTTCCAGGGTAAGCGCATTACCCCCCTATGGGGGGCTTAAGCAATACCCCGCCCTTTGGACGGGGTTGTTTATTCCAGCCTGTCAATATTATTTCACATCAGCACTTGAATTTTAATTATGCGCAGTTATTAATAATATTAAGAGGAAAATCTTGTCCCCAATAAACGTTATAGCAAGCGGCTTTATGGTAGCTTGATGTTTTATCGTCATCTTATCGTTAAGCGTGTTTGACAAAAGGAGGAAATTGCCATGAATGTTTTTGAATATGCGAAAAAAATGGAACTGGACGGAATTCATTTTTATCAGGAAGCCGCTGACAGCACTACTAAACCCGGATTCAAAAAGATCCTGCAATTATTGAGCAATGAAGAGCAGAAGCATTATAATTTTTTTGACAGTCTTCAGCAAAATGCGGGTGAATTATCGGGGTTCCCGGCAGATGAAACGGAAAATATTTTTCAGCAGCTTTGGCGGAATAAGGAAGGATTTGATTTTTCTGCCGAACAAGTTGAAATTTACAAAAAAGCGTTTGAAATAGAAAAGCAAAGTGAGAAATTTTACCGTCTTCAAGCGGAGAAAGCAGAAAATGAAAAGCTTAAAGAGCAACTCCTGATGGTGGCGGAAGAAGAGAAAAAACATGTGATCCTGTTAGACGGCCTGGTGGAATATCTCAGCCGTCCGAAAGACTGGGTTGAACATGCGATGTTTACGCAGCCCAGGCCGGAATATTGAGTTAATACAGCATAGATTATCAGATTTCCCGTAGCAGATAAAAACTGAAAGAGGAGGATATGAAATGAAAGCGGTTGTGGATGAAAATACCTGTGTCGGTTGTGAATTGTGCGTGGCGGCCTGTCCCGAAGTTTTTGTCATGGACGGCGGTCTGGCAAAGGTGAAAGTTGACGAAGTCCCGGCCGAGGCCGAAGATGCCTGTCGCGATGCGGCCCAAGGGTGTCCGGTGGATGCTATTTCCATCGCATAACCTTTAAAATTACACGAATAGTGGCCGCCATTTCAGTACCTGGCGCTGTATCTCGGCGTCAGTATGGCATTTACAGGATTAATTTCACTATGAACGATATTCGGTTAAAACGAGTTTACGAAGCGGCGGAGCCGGATGACGGCTATCGTGTGCTTGTTGACCGTTTATGGCCGCGCGGGATTTCCAAAGAGCGGATGCAGATGGACCTGTGGATGAAAGATGCGGCGCCGAGTACCGCTTTGCGAACGTGGTTCAGCCATGACCGGTCTAAATGGGAGAATTTCAAGCACCGTTATTTTCTGGAGCTGGATGCACAATCAGAGGCGGTAAAAATATTGCATGAGAAAGCCGCAAAAGGCCGCCTGCCGCTCCTCTTTGCCGCTCAAGATGTCGAATGCAATCATGCGATTGTACTGAGAGAATACCTGATTTCGCGATCTATGAATCAGAATAAATGAAATGTGTAATATCCGTCTCCTGTTTACTCAATCAAAACATTATATTGCGAAGCTTGTCAGGTCATTTCTTAATAACCCCTAAACGGCGCAGCACTTTTTTGCTTCTTAGCAGATTTTTTCCGAAATGGGAGAGTATGTGATTAAGTTTGCGATATTTGCGCTGCAAGGATATCGGGACTGGTCCAGGAGTCTTATAGCCCTGCGCGACAGCCCATTCAACCAGTTCAACTGTTTTGTCAAAATACTTTATGCTGTATCTGTTCCACATCTGCCATGGTTTGGGCTGGTATGCAAAGTGTATGAAAAAGGCATCCGGATCCTTGTCCAGCATAAAATTATCGGTTGGCGGGATAGCTGTTTTGGAAAAACACAATACTGAGTTCAGTACTGATTCATCTGTCTGGAAATAAGCAAAGCTGAGCTTGTTACAGACTCCGGTATCATCATCAGGGAGTACTTTTTGTATCTGTTCACGCCATTTCTCCAGAAGATTACGGTGGCTCCGGTGAAGAGAAATAAAGCAGGTGGAACAGCATGTCTGTATCGCCGGTTCAGTGTTTTCGCCTATATCCTTACGCCATACGTCAAGAATTTTTGCTGGAATGCCGCCGTAAGTGTCACCCGGCTCATAGATTTTGGAAAATACTCCGGCATTATCCTTGATTCCGCGCATTTCAACATGGATATGTTCCGGGTCGGCAGTCAGATAACGGCTGCAATTGCCGAAAAAAATCGCATCGCAATCGGCCCAGGTGACATAATCAGTGTCCGGCAGCAGCATTGCGTCCGGCTTGCTGCAACAAAGATTCCGGCCTGAATGATGAGGCCTGTTCAGTACTGTAACATCAGCAAACTGTTTCAGAACCGCAATGTCAGATTCAGTGTAGCTTTCACCTTGCACCAGCACCGGTTCGTTCATGGCGTTTTTACGCATGGATACTATAAGCATCCATACGCCCCATATATAATTTCTGTCGCTGGTTAATACAACAGTATTTGACATTTTCAGCCTTCCGTATGCTTGCCAACTCAGTTTTTAGACCTTATCAGAGCTTATTATTTATGAATTATAACAATAAAATATTTTAATTCATAGTGATATAGTATACATTCTTTTTCTAAAAAAACACTTCTATTATTAGAATAACGTATATATATCAAATTATATTGTATATATTATTATCGCACCGGCAAATATTATTATTGACAGACTTGAATTGTTCAGTGTTGCCAATAGATTTAACCAGCATGGAAATTCCAGATTACGGAATTATCCGGAATTGTAAAATATTTTGAGCAGAAAAGGGAAATTGCCGTAAATGGATGATATCACGTTTTATGCAAAAGCGTTTATTACTCTGTTAGTGCTGGTCAATCCTCTGGAAGGGATTCCGGTGTTTCTGGCCGGGACGGAACAGGCAGATGCCGTGTTGCGGTCGGCAATAGCCAGACGGGCGTCGATTGCTGTAACCATCATTTTGCTCACCGCGCTTTTTCTTGGCAATGCGCTGCTGAAACTCTTCAGCATCAGTGCCGGAGCTTTTCAAATCGGCGGCGGCATCATTCTCTTCCTGATCGCGGTTCAGATGGTGCTTGGTTCCGGCAAGCCGTCATTTGGCGGCATGAGCGGCGGCAGCGCTGATTTGCAATTTGCCGTTGTGCCGCTGGCGATTCCGCTGCTGGCCGGTCCCGGCGCAATCAACGGCGCGGTTCTCTACGGCACCCAGACCCATTCCTGGGAGGGAATGGTTATTCTTGCCGGAGTCACCCTGATTGTCGGGCTGTCCACCTATATTTCGCTGTGCGCGGCATTGCCGCTGGTCAAATATCTGAAAGAAACCGGAATAAATATCGCGACTCGCGTTACCGGACTTATTATTGCAGCGATTGCGGTAGAGATGATCGCTCACGGAGTATCCGCGGTTTTTGGGATAAAGGCAATTTAAAGCTGACCTTAGGAGCCGTAAAGAAATGAACTTTACATCTTCGCGCTTATCCCGAATGCCTTTGTGTTTGCCGGTTCGTTACATGCCTTCAGGTATGCGCCAGCCTCATCCAGCCCATCCCGGTAAAGACGGAATCCGCAATCTTTACTAGCTTTAAGATTGCGATTCGGTATTAATGCGTAATTTTTGATGTATCCTGGTTTACGTAAATGAATTTTGAAGTCGCAAAACCTTCAGCCGCGGCCTGCCGCACAAACTCTTCAAGTTTGTCTGCCGGCATTTGCGGAGTCCGGGAAAGTATCCAGAAATAGTCCATAGTATCGCTGGTAACCACTGCCCATTGATAATCCGGATCAAGTTGGATAATCCGGTACTGACCGTAAAAAGGCCAGAAAAAAATAACTTTAAGCTCTCCCGTATGAGGGTCGCCGGTAAAATAAGCCCTGCCGCGGGCTTCGCTCCATTTGCCTGAATCCTTATTAAATCCTTTATTCAGCACATCAATGCCGCCTTCGTCCCGCAGCGAGTAAGTCGCTGTGACATTGCTCAAGCCGCGCTCGAAATAGTGCGGCATCCGGACAATTTCATACCAGGTGCCGAGATAACGGCCGGAATTAAACCCGGAGACTGGCGGCAGATGCTCCGTGGATTTAACACTGGAACACCCGTTCAGCAGAAATATGCTTAATAAAGCTATGATCAGAAACAAATTTTTCATATCAGCCTATATGCTGTGTTTATCATGAAAGCCGCGTTCATGCTTTAAACTTTCAATTATCAATTACGGCTGTTTCTAATCTAACCCATAAAGTACAGTAATCAACAGATGGATAATAAACCTAAAAAAAGCAGTTGAACCTCAATTATAATTTTATATTGTTAAAAATGAAATCCTTCTGGCAAAACAGCAATTTAACTAAAAGTTAATAACAATGAATTGCCGGAAATCCAGAATTCAACCCTCAGGGTCGGCCATTGCACCATGTCTGCACTATGATTTTGAACTTGCAGTGGTTACCACAGCGGTGCTCAAAATCACAGCACATCCACGGCACACTGGCTCGACTGCTTTTTTTAGGATAAAACGGCTTTTCCGCCGCTTACTGCAATAAAGTTGAACCATGGAGCAGGCACGAAGACCGGGTTCGGTATTAATTAGATTCATTCTTATTTGAGTTGTTGATTTTTTTTAAAAATTGGAATATGGTATAAAATGTTGTTTCCGGTGGCCTTACTTAATTTCAAAACAGGGAGATCAGGAAAATGAAGAAAGTCGCGTTTCTGGCAGCGCTTGCGCTGGTATCAGGGTCGATGGCATGGGCAGGTGAAAAACTTGAAATCATCAAGGCTGAGTATGGGGCGGAAGGCAAATGGTCAGATGTCACAGCCATAGTTAAAGCCAAAGTCACAGACGATGGCTTGAAAATTGATGCGGAGAACGGTCTTTTTCAGGATCCGGCTCCCGGCCTGACCAAGATTCTGAAAGTCACGGCCAAAGTCGGTGATAAGCAGGCAGTTTTCAAATGTGAGGAACACAAGTCAATTGAGATTAAGACGGAGTCGTTCGGCGCGGTGGCTAAGACACAGGCCGAAACCGAGTTGGAGATTATAAGCGCTGAATACGGTGCCGGTGATAAGAAAGTCAATGTCGCCGAAAAAGTAAAAGCCATGGTTGACAAAGGCACTAAGAAAATTGCGGCGACTAATGAACTGTTCAGCGATCCCGCGCCGGGGGATACCAAAACCCTGACGATCAAGTACAAACTTGGCGGCAAAGAAGGAACAGTTTCAGCCAGTGAAAATGAAAGCCTTGATCTTCCCTGATAAAGTCAGGCGAAAATAACAGACATTCAACGCCGTGTATTATTATACATTCAAGTTTTTCAAAAACCTAAAAAGGAGATCTGGAGAATGAAGAAAGCAATGTTTCTGACAGCGCTTGCGCTGGTATCCGGTTCCATGACGTTTGCGGGCGAGAAAATTGAAATCATCAAAGCCGAATATGGAGCGCAGGACAAATGGGGCGATGTTACCACCATTGTTCAATCGAAGGTCACAGGCGACAGCCTGAAGATTTCTGCGGATAATAATATTCTCTCTGATCCGGCGCCCGGACTGGGCAAAGTCCTGAAAGTTACGGCCAAAACCGATGATAAGCAGGCTGATTTCAAATGCAATGAAGGCGAAACGATTGAAATCAGTGCGGAAAAGATTACTGCCGTGGCAAAGGCAGCCGCGTTAAAGGCAGCTGCATCAACCGCTCCCAAAATTAAGGCTGATACCCGTCTGGTGATTATCAGCGCGGAATACGGCGCCGATGACAAGAAAGTCGATGTTGCCGAAAAAGTAAGGAATATGGTTGCTAACGGTACGAAGAAGATACCGGCGACCAATGAACTGTTCGGCGATCCCGCCGAAGGTGTAAGCAAAGTTCTGACCATCAAGTATAAACTTGACGGCAAGGAAGCCACAGTTACTGCCGGTGAGAACGAAAGCCTTGATCTTCCCTGATTAAGAGCTTATCCGTAAATAACTCCTAGTTTTCTATATATTATCATGGATGCTGTCAAATGAAGCAGCGCCTCATAATTGGCGGACTTTTTCTCAAA
>CAIMFA010000855.1 GCA_903840185.1 uncultured Lentisphaeria bacterium
AAGACGGTATGACCGTCTTTGTGGATAATGCGCTTGTCCAGCGTATAGCCGTCAATCCCGCCGTCCAGCACCCGGTTGAGCAGCGCCATATTATCATCCAGGTCCCCGGGATGAGTCAGCTCTGCCCAGGTCATCCGCGTTAATTCGTCTTTAGTGTAGCCGAACATTTCGCATAATGTGGTATTGACGTCGAACCAGCGGGTATCCGGCAGCGAGATGGCTCGTCCCTCCAGAGGCAGTTCAAAGTAACTGCGGAACCGCGCTTCACTCTCGCGCAGGGCCGCTTCCGCCTGTTTGCTGTCGGTAGTATCAATTATGAACCCTTCGACTCCGACAATCACCCCGGACTCGACAACCGGCTGCGCGGAAAAGGTGTGGTACCGAATGGAACCATCGCGGCAGCGCCGGGAAAACTCGCCGGACGGGATTGTATCTCCGGCCAGCATCGTATCCACATTTTTCCGTGCATCTTCCAGAGCGGCGTCAACCTGGGTCAGCGTGAAAGGACGGCCTATTACTTCATCCGGAGAATCATAGCCATGCATGCGCAGCCATGCATCATTGACGCGCTGGTAGCGTCCATCCCGGTCGATAAAAAAGTAGCCGGCATGAGTATTGCTGATGATTTTTTGCAATCGTGCTTCGCTCATCCTCAGCGCCTCTTCCGCGTGCTTCTGCTCGGTGATGTCGCGTATTGTACCAACCATAGTAACTGGTTGATTCTTATCATTGAATTTAAGCTTCCCGATGCCATGAACCCAGCGTTCCGCGTGATCATTCTGCCGGATAATTTTATATTCTTTATCAAAATTGTTTTTGCCGCCCAGCACTTCCTGAATAAAATAATCGGTCATGACTTTCTGCCATTCAGGATGAATAATTGCTCTCCAGCCGGCAAATGATTTATCAAAATCAGCATCAATCCCCAAAATTTTATCAAGAACTTCAGAACTCTGCCAGCGGTCAGCAATAATATCAAAAATATAGGTTCCCAGATTGGCGATGACCTGAGTTTCTTTTAAGAACTGCTCACTTTCACGCAGTGCTTCTTCCGTCCGTTTGCGCTCGGTTATGTCGCGGAATGACCACACGCGACCAGTCAAAGAACTATCCATCATGAGTGGAGATGAATAGCGTTCATAGACCCTGCCGTCTTTAAACTCCAGTATATCCATGTCATACTTGATCGAGTCGTAGAGCGTTTGCACCTTCTTTATAAACCCATCCGGATCCGACAACTGTGAGAGAACATGATTCAACATGGCCTGGTCATATCCGCCATTCGCAAGAGTCTGCGGGATGCGCCACATCTCCACAAAGCGATGGTTCATCTTAATCACCCTGCCCAGGCGATCAACAGCCAGAATGCCGTCAGCGGTCGCCTCCAGAATTTCACGCAACTCAACTTCTTTTTGCCTCAACAATTCTTCTGACTGCTTCCGTCCGGTAATATCGCTCAGCACGATACGGCATATGGAATTGCCATCGACATCCTGCAGGACAGTGTTCGACAACTGCGCATAGAATGACGTATTATCCTTTTTCACCATTCGCAGTTCGAACGTATGCTGTTTACCGCTCTTGAATAACTGTTTACATTGCAGATAGTAAATGTCCCGGTCATCTTTGAGAACAAACCGGCTGAACGGCTGTCTATCCAACTCTTTGCCGGTCGCACCCAGCAGAGTGGCGGCGGTGAGGTTGGCTTCCAGGATCAGACCCTGCTCGCTGACTGTAAAAAAGCCGGCCGGGGCTACGTTGTAGAAGTCGAAATAACGTTCCCTGGCGGCATCCAGTTCCAGCTGGGTGCGGTGCAGCTCTTCGTTCTGCATCTCAAGTTCAATCTGATGCACACGCAGTTCGTGGATAATCTTTTGTATATCTCCGGGCGAGAGCCGTTCCGGTGAGCGGGGCGCTTTTTTCCAGGCTATATCTTCTGCCAGCTGGCGCAACTCGGCATCATGTTCCGCCCGGTTATAATCCCTGCTGTTCATTGCACTCCCTTGTAAATCCGATCAATCGAAATTTAAACCCGCCTGAGTCGCGGTTCGCAATAGAAACCCAGATAAAACCTTTTCCTGCCGTGAGGGCATTCAACTAAAAACTTTCAATGATTTCGTCAATTCCGTTTTATACCCCGCTGAACATCTGCCCGGCTCCGCCAAAGCGGTGGAGACAATTTAAGATAACTATGTTAGAAAAATATTTCAAGATGAAATCCGGAAAGTTAAGACAAATCAGTTAGAAAACAATACCGTGGACAGTACCGCCAAAAGTCTACAGACGCTAAAAATAGAATTGCGGATGTAGTTTGGAAAAATATTTCCGGCTTGAATCCGCAATTTTCATGCCGCCATTTGTTGCTCACAGGCCAATA
>CAIMFA010000856.1 GCA_903840185.1 uncultured Lentisphaeria bacterium
GATTGCGGAGATTTTGAGAATTGGTTCGTATTCTGAGAGGCTGCCGATACCGGGGTCTCGAAGGCCTCGAAGAGTGCGAATCCAAGCTCGAAAGATCGCAACCGCGCTGCGGTGAATGTCTTGCGGCCGTCTTTTTCCGTTCTTTCTTCCGGCGATATTTATATCGCCTGTCAGTCAGATCGAAAAAATCCAATCCACAATCCTATTCATCTGTTTTAAATTTTTAACCTTATAGAGTATAAAAAAGCCCGCCGGTTCAGGCGGGCGTAATTTATCCTCGGTCAAACAGCATTATCTGGTAATCGCTTCGTCCGGATAGAAGAAGTTAAACGCATTGTGTTCCATGTCCACGACCCAGGCCGGACGCATAAGCGGTCCATAACCCCAGCCGGAATCTTCCGGATCATCGGTAGCGCCGGGCAGCGGCATGTAGAAAGTAACAATATCCGTTACGCCGACACACTCGCGGGCCACCACGCAGGCTACACCTTTAAACACCCCGTAAGTCAAAGACGGAATAGCACCCATCTGCTGATTGACGTCATACGGCCTGATCAAAATTTCCAGCGGGCCGAATGCTACATTGGCTACACCGCGTCCGAGCTTTTCCAGCGGGCCGCTTTGAGCGAAAGTATTCGGAACAATAGCTACGGCAAGAAGGACAATCCCGGCTACTATAACTCTTTTTGTAAAGCTCATCAATCATACCCTTTTCTATTACAAAATTAGGACCCCGATTATAAGGGAAGTGCTAAAATCTTTGAAATATAACTTGACTATTTCAAAAAATCAAGGAAATTCGTATAACAATACATCACTTTGAATAAACATCAAATAAATGGAGTTAGAAAAATGAAAGATAAAAAGAAAATCAATCCGGCCGCATCACGGCTCGCCGGGCTGTCCCTGCTGAAGGCGTCAGCCACCCGGTATCCCGACAGTCCGGAGAAGGCAAAGCTGGAGACATTCAAGAATGTTTATCATGACCGGGATTACATCATCACTTTCGACTGCCCGGAATTCACCTCGCTGTGCCCGGTGACCGGACAGCCGGATTTCGGTGCCATCACAATTCGTTATATTCCGGATACAACCTGTATTGAAAGCAAATCATTGAAGTTGTATCTTTATGCTTTTAGAAATCACAACACCTTTCATGAAGAAGCGGTAAACACGATTCTTGATGAGCTGGTAAATAAATGTTCGCCGCGCAAGGCCGAAATAATCGGTATCTTCAGGCCGCGGGGCGGCATTGCAATCCATGTAAAAGCATGTTATGGAGGAAAAATTGATGAGTAATGAGTTTACCGTAATTGCCGGCGGGGCAGTGACTTCGCCGAAAGGCTTCAAAGCTTCGGGCATTACCGCCGGACTGAAAAAGAGCGGCAACCCGGATATGGCGCTGATCTATTCCGAGACCCCGGCCAACTTTTCAGGAGCATTCACCTCCTGCACATTCGCCGCCGCTCCGGTGCGGGTATGTCAGGAACGGGTCAAAAACCAGAATAAGATCCAGGCGGTCATCGTCAACAGCGGCAACGCCAACGCCTGCACCGGCAAACCCGGCATCGCGAATGCGGAAAAAATGTGCGAACAGGTCGGGCAGCTGCTCGGAATCCGCCCGGAATCAGTAATGGTCTCCTCCACCGGCAGAATCGGCGTGCAGATGCCGATGTCAATAATCGAAAAAGGCATCGCGCTGGCGGTGCCGGCCCTGTCCTGCGACGGCGGGAAAAAAGCCGCCGATGCGATCATGACCACCGACACCCGTCCCAAAGCCATCGCTGTCGAGCTTAATATTGGCGGAAAAACCGTCACCATCGGGGCGATGACCAAGGGCGCCGGCATGATTGACCCGAAGATGAAAGTGCCGCATGCCACGATGCTCTGCTATATCACCACCGATGCCGCCGCGGACAACGCCCTGCTGGGAAAATTTCTGGCGCAGGGGGTTGACGAATCGTTCAACCGCATTACCATTGACGGCGACATGAGCACCAACGACACCACTATTATCATGGCTAACGGCGTTTCCGGCGTAAAAATCACCGCTGGAACTCCTGACGAAGCGGCGTTCTATAAAGCGCTGCTGTTTGTGATGCAGTCGCTGGCTAAAGAAATGGTGCTGGACGGCGAAGGCGCCACCAAACTGGTTAATGTGGTGATCGAAAACGCCCCGTCAAGAGAAGACGCCGAACTCGCCGCCAACGCCATCGCCAATTCGCTGCTCTGCAAGACCGCGTGGTTCGGCTGCGATCCCAACTGGGGACGCGTCATTGCCGCCATCGGCTATTCCGGCGCTAAGTTCGAGCCGGACAATGTTGTTATTCATTACAACGACAAACCGGTGGTCTGCAACGGCCAGGATGCCGGAACTCCGGAAGCGGTGCTTGCCGAACTGATGAAAAATCGCGAGTTCACCATCAGCGTCAACCTGAATTCCGGGCATTCCAGCTATAACGTCTGGACATGCGACATCTCCTACGAATATGTAAAAATCAACGCCGATTATCACACTTAATCCAGCACCAGCAGGCTTCTTCAGACATTCCGGGTGTAATTGCCGGGAATGTCTTTTTTTATGCCGGATATTTCAAGAGCTGCAGGAAGCGAATCCAGACACTGTTCCCGCTATTCAAGCAACGAAAACACGGAAAAAGAAGTTTGACCCCCGATGACCTTGACCCCCGATGACCCTGACAACCGGAACAATATAAATGCTGTTATATTTTGAGATGTGAAATATAACCAGATATGAAATCAGGTGCAGGATGTTTAATGAATTTGCTGTAATAGACTTTGAGACAACTGGCCTCGGTGCTGACTACTGCCGAATAATCGAAGTGGGCGCAGTAATTGTCCGGAATGGCGAGGTCACAGATTCCTTTGTTGAACTTATGC
>CAIMFA010000857.1 GCA_903840185.1 uncultured Lentisphaeria bacterium
ATGATTTCTCATTTTCAATTTTCAACTTTCAATTTTCAATTGTTTTTTACTATTAGTGATTTTGTCAACCAGAATTGTGAAATCAAACTCAAACAGGGCGGTAAAATGCAGTTTTGAAAACATTGGTTATCCACAGATGCCGCAGATGAACACAGATGAAAGACAGGAATGTTTAACAGGGATCTACAGGATAAACAGAGTCAGGAGTTCAAAAATTCTAAAGTTCGGGAAGAGTTGGAGATTCAAAAATATAGATAATATATGAATCCAGGCTTTTAGATGTTGAATTTTTACATTAAGGGCTATATATTATCTTTAAATAAATGATAATTGCAATAAGAGACAATATATGGACAATAAAATTATATTGCTGATGCCTTCAGAGGTAAAGCTGGAAATAGCTAAAAGAGCAAAAGCATTAAGGCTTCTGAAAAATTTTAAACGAGCGACTTTGGCGGAAATGTCCGGCGTTTCGGCATCCAGTATAAAGCGGTTTGAAACAACAGGACAAATTTCGTTTGTCAGCCTTCTGCAAATAGCTAATGCACTGGGTGTTCTAGATGATTTTAATTCATTATTTATAACAGAAAAACCAATGACATTATCTGAACTTGAAAGAATTGAAAGCGCTTCAACTCCTTTACGGGGCAGAATATGAGAAAGCTTAATGTATTCCTGAAATATACTCCCGCTGAACCGGTCATGGTTGGAACTTTAGTTGAAACAAACGACAGAAAATTTCTTTTTGAGTATGACAGTAAATACCTTGAGTCAGGACATAATATATCGCCTTTCAAATTAGATTTCTCAACAGGATTGCAGGAGAATAAAGATAGTTATCCACGGGAGGGTTTCGGCGTCTTCAATGACTCGCTTCCCGACGGCTGGGGATTGCTGCTGATGGATAGATTTTTCAGGAAAAGCAGCCGCAATATCAGAGAGATCAGCATTATTGACCGTCTTGCATATATCGGCGGCAGAGGAATGGGGGCTCTGGCATATGAGCCTGCTGAAAAAATCAGCAGTTCAGGCAGTGATCTGCTTAATCTGCACGAGCTGGCGAAAAACTCCCTTGAGATTCTTCAAGGCAAGCCTTGTGAAGTATTGCCTGCAATGGCTGGCGCCGGCGGTTCCCCCGGAGGAGCGCGACCCAAAATTCTGGCCGGTTTTAACGGTGAAACGTTAATTTCAGGAGAGTGTGAACTGCCGGATGACTTTGAGCACTGGATCATTAAATTCAGGTCGGAGAATGACTTCAAAGACGCGGGAAAGATAGAGTACGCTTATGCGCAAATGGCTAAAGACGCCGGTCTCAATATTTCGGATTTTCGTTTATTTGAAGATACTCATGGACATTCATATTTCGGCACAAAAAGGTTTGACCGGATTGACGGCGGGAACAGACGTCTTCATACTCATACTCTCAGTAACTTAATTCATGCGGATTTCAGAATTCCTTCGCTGGATTATGAAATCCTGTTAAAAATGTGTTCCAGGTTAACCGGACGCTATTCCGACGTCAGAATGTGTTTCAGATTAATGATTTTCAATATTCTCGCTCACAACCGGGATGATCATGGGAAAAACTTCTCATTTTTAATGGACAGCAAAGGCAACTGGTCTTTTGCC
>CAIMFA010000858.1 GCA_903840185.1 uncultured Lentisphaeria bacterium
AAAACGCATCAGAAACTTCCCATGATTTGATCTTTGCCATTATGTACTTCCTTTTAGAAGAATAAAATGACACAAATTTTTAATATTTCAACTTTTATTTACGGATAAGCACTAAGTCAGGTGCAGCAGGCGCAGGCGATCAAGACCGCAGTGGAGTACTGGAGGCATCTGCGGCCGGTTTGCATGGGGGCGATTTACTGGCAGCTGAACGACAACTGGCCTGTAGCGTCCTGGGCGAGCATTGACTATTTCGGCCGCTGGAAGCAGCTGCATTATCATGCAAAACGCTTCTTCGCTCCGGTCATCATATCCTCATTCCAGAACAAGAGCGGCGAAGTTGAAGTATGGGTGACGAATGACCTCATGACTGATGCGGAATGCGCTATAACCTTGTCCGTGACGGACTTTGCCGGCAGCGTGATGAAGAAGGTCGAGTTGAAGTCCATGGTCAAAGCCGGCAGCGCTGCCAAAGTGGCGGTTTACCCGGCCGGCAAGCTGATCGCCGCGCCCGAAGCCGGATTCATGTATATGCGCCTGGATGCAAAAGCCGGCGGGAGGAAATACAGTCAGCGCAATGAGCATTTCTTTACCCAGTATAAACGCTGTGAACTGGCCCAGGCGAAAGTCAGCGCCAAAACCGCAAAGTGCGACGGCGGTTTGGAAATCACGCTTACCACTGACAAGCCTGCATTTTTCCTGACCATGGAGATGAAGGATATGGACGGGATTTTCAGCGACAACAGTTTTACACTGATCCCCGGGGAACCCAAAACGGTTGTTTTCACACCGGCTAAGGGTCAGAAAAAAGCGGCATCAGCTGATATGCTGGTTACCAGACACTTGCGCCAGAGCTACAAATAACCTTACAGGTTTAACCGCTTGTTCCGGTTGATGTAGTAGTGGGTCAGGATCAGGTCTACCAGTACCATCATGGAGTTGAGGGTATACAGCCAGAATACTTTGTCAAAGTTGAAATATACTTTGTGCATGCATCCGGCTATATACCCGATCAGCACCAGATACAGGAACGGCACACTTTTGCCGACCGGATTCTTCGCTTTGACGGTCTTGTATATTGCCAGCGGCCAGCTCGCGCCGAAGCAGACCAGCATGGTTGCTTCAAAAATGCTCATTTTATGTTCAGTCTTTCATGGTTTAAGTTGAGTCAGTTTACCGGGCGGAAAATGGCTGATCCGCGGATGAAATCTATATCGGACAGCCTCAGATAAATATAGTCGCCGCATTTATAGGTGGCGTGGCCGCGGTCGGCTTTCAGTATCTCGCCTGTCCGCCGGAATTTGCCCGGCAGATGTTCGAGCGGCACGAAACCCAGAATGCCCAGGTCGAGAATGTCAACCAGCAGGCCGCCGGTGACGATCCGCGAAATCATGCCTTCGTGCAGGTTTTCTCTGCCGGTCTGGAGCTGCTCTTCAAGGTAACGCAGTTTCAGCCGGTCGTTGGCCGTATAATATGCATCGTCAATATTGATTTCATTCTTTGAACAGCTTTCAGCTATTTTCTCCATGGTCTTGGCGGATTTCAGCCGCCCGTTGCAATCGCTGTTCCACAACTGCTGATGCACCGCCAGGTCGGTATAACGCCGGATTGGGCTGGTGAAATGACTGTACTGCGTTTTGCCCAGCCCGAAATGCAATCCGTGGGCTTCCGTATATGACGCTCTGGGCAGGGAGCGGAGAAACGCGTTGAGAATGACCGGCTTGCGCGGCGAGTCAGGCAGATCTTCAAGGAAATGACAGCAGGCGGTGCGGCTGGAGAGATCGCCCGGATTCATGCCGAACGCGCTGATCATCAGGGCGTTGAATTCCTCCAGTTTCGCGGGGTCCGGTTCCGGATGCACCCGGAAAAGTCCCGGCATGGCTTTTCTGATCAGCTCCCCGGCGACTTCGGTATTGGCCGCCAGCATGCATTCCTCGATCAACTGCTCGGATTCACGTTGAAGTTTCCGCTCCAGCCCGATAATCTTATTTTCGCTTTCATCACATACCACTCTGATTTCCGGGATTGCCATATCCAGGAATTTTTCGTGTGTTCTGCGGTATTCTCGCATGATTCTGGTCAGGTCCACCAGTTGTCCGAGACTGGCGGCGAAAGTCTTCGTCCAGCCTTTGGCGTTGCCGGTGTCAATGAAGTCCTGCACCCGTTCATAGGTCAGGTTGGCTTTTACATTGATCATGCTGTGGAAACGCTTTGCGCCAAGTATCCGTCCGCTGTGTCTGTGAACGGTAAAGATGATGGTGTGGGCAAAGGTGTCCACCCCGCCGTAGAGACTGATTTTCTTAGTCAGCAGTTTAGGCAGCATTGGCAGCGTCCGGCTTGGCAGATAAGCGGTGAAGCCGCGTTCATACGCCTTTTTATCCCATGCGCTGCCGGGAGTGATCCAGGCGGCGACGTCGGCGATATGCACCCCTAACTCCACTTCGCTGTCGTTTTTGCCCGGCGCGATGGATACCGCGTCGTCAACGTCTTTGGCGTCGTGGGGGTCTATCGCCACGCAGAACAGCTTGCGCAGGTCCTGGCGCTCAATATCCCGCGAAGTCAGGTGCATTACGGCGTCATTTTCTTCGGTCGTATATGGCGGACACAGCTTATATTCAGCGATAATGGCGTCAATGTCGGCAGTGATCTCGCCGGCTTTGCCGAATGTCTCCGTGATTGAACCGCGTTTTGACTGTTTGGTTTCCGCGTTGAAATTCAGGTTGACTTTCACCCAGTCGCCGCGTTTGGCGCCGCACAGGCTGCCGCTGACTTCAATGTCATCGGGCAGATGCTTGTTGAGCGGACGTACTCTGTGAGCGGAAATCAGCTCGCCGACGATGAAGTCCCTGGAACGTTTAGTGATCTCCACGATTTTACCCGCCGGCCCGCGGCCTTCGACCTGTTCGCGGCGCTCTTCCAGCAGGGTCGCCTCCACTTCATCCCCGTCCATTGCGCCTTTGAGAAACTGGGGCGGAATAAAGACGTCTTCCGGTTTGGTTTCGTCATTTTCCCCGGCTTCAACCCGCAGGAAGCCGAAGCCTCCGGACGTAATGGAGATGGTGCCTTTTATAGTAGGGATCTGCGCTCTTTTTCTCTTTTTCCGGTCAAACCACTTTTGCGCTTTCGATTTTTTCATGATATTTCTGCTTTCATGGAGGATTTGTCGTTTTTGCTGAATTCTCCGTGTCTAGACAATACCGCAATTACCTTTATTTGTAAAACCCATTTGAAAAAAAATAAAAACAAACTACAGTCTTTACTTCGGAAAACCGCAGAACAACTTAATTTTGATGAACGGTGAAAGTTATGAGCAGCGTGAAAAAACAGACAGTAAGCTCTTTTCGTAAAATGAAAGAACGCGGCGAGAAGATCGCGGTTCTTACCGCATATGACGCCCCGACCGCGGCGCTGGCCGATGCCTGCGGCGTGGAAATGCTGCTGGTCGGCGATTCCGTCGCCAACGCCGTTCTCGGTTACAGCAACACGCTGCCGCTGACGTTGGCGGAGTCGCTCCATCACTGCGCCGCAGTCCGCCGCGGCGCGCCGGAGGCTTTTGTCATCGGCGACATGCCGTTCATGACCTACCAGGCGGATATCAACGACGCGCTGATCAATGCCGCCAGATATCTTAAGGAAGTCGGTGCCAATGCCGTGAAGCTTGAAGGCGGCGCCACTGTGGCTCCGATTGTGGAGCGGATGACCGCTTCCGGAATCCCGGTGATGGGACATATCGGGCTGCTTCCGCAGAAACTGCTCACCTCCGGCGGTTACAAGATTGCCGGAAAGACTGAGAAAGAAGCCGAATCCCTGATTGAAGACGCGAAGCAGCTCGAAGCCGCAGGCGCGTTCTGTATTGTCCTTGAATGCATCCCTGCGGAAGTCTCGAAGCAGATTACCGCGGCGGTCTCGATTCCGACTATCGGCATCGGGGCAGGGGTGTATTGCGACGGTCAGGTTCAGGTAGTGACTGACCTCCTGGGGCTGTCCGGAGATTTCACTCCGAAACATGCCAGACGCTATGCCAATCTCCATGAGGCAATTCAAAAGGCCTTCACTCAATACGTCAAAGACGTCAAGAAATCCAAATTCCCCGGCAAGGAAAATTCCTTCTAGCTTTCCGATTTTGGACATTTGGGACAATCACTCCGGGATGGTATGTCGAAATGTGTCCAATAATGAGGATGCAGTTTTTCATTTAAAAACTTTAGAACTTCCCATCTATTTAGCTGAGATTTTTGCCGGAGACAAAAACATCCATTTCCGGGAATTCCTGGCGCATCGCCACTGCGACTTTTTCTGCATGGGCGAAATCGCCGCAGATGGCGAAAACCGTGGGGCCGCTGCCGGTCATTTCCGCGCCCAGCGCGCCGTGCGCCACCAGCCGGTCTTTCAGGATTTGCAGGACAGGGAATTTATGGATAACCGCCGGGGCCAGGTCATTATGCAGCAGGCTTGCACAGGTTTTGAAATGTCCTGTGCGGGCGGCGCTGAGCAGCGCATTGAACCGGTCTTTATCCGCCGGCCCGATCAACGCCGGGTCCAGGTTTTCGTATGCCCACTGGGCGCTTACGGGAAAGCCGGGATTAACCAGCACGAGTGGAATTTCCGGCAGTCCGGGCGGCAGGAATTCGAGTTTTTCGCCGATGCCGGAAGCTATCGCCGGGCGTGACTCCATGAAAAACGGCACATCCGCGCCGACATACGCCGCAGCTCTGGCCAGTACCGGCAGCGGCAGTTGTTTGTAGTGTTTCTGGAGCATTTGCAGCACTGCGGCGGCATCGCTGCTGCCGCCGCCCATGCCGGCGGCTACCGGAATCTTTTTATCAATCTCAAGGCGCCATCTGGCGGGCAGTCCGGTCATGGCGGCATATCTGGTGGCGGCCTTGTGGCAGATATTGGTTTCGTCAGTGGGAACCCGTTTATCGCGGCAGATGATCTCGATGCCGTAGAGTACGGTCAGGTCGTCAACGGTCAAAACGATATTATCCGCAGGGGAGGTCAGCGGCAGGAAGAATGACAGTATTTCGTGATATCCGTCAGGCCTTTTGCCGGTGACTTTGAGGAATAAATTGATTTTGGAATAAGCAATCGATCTGATTTTCATCGCGTCAGTTCTCCTTTAAACCGGACAGGCGTACCCGGAAAACTGCGGTAAAGCAGAGGTGGAAGCGGCTTATAAACGGCCGTTACCTGAAGGGTTTTGATTGTTATATTTATTCGCACGTTATGTGAAAGTTAATTTATTAGTCCGGTACTGCAAACTTGAAGCCGTAATGCTCGTTGTATTCCGCTATCTGCTTAGTAATATCCACGGCCAGTTTGAGCGCCCTCATGCCGTCTTCGCCGGTCACCTTGGGATCTGTGACTTTCCCGGTCTGCATAGTTGTTTTCACGGCCAGCAGGAAATCTTCAAGTTCCGCCGCCAGGGCGTTTTTCTCATCCAGGTTGATTTCCTTTTTCGCCAGTCCGACGCGGTTTTTCTTGATGATCAGGCCGGAATGGGTGGCGTAATCCATGGAGATATAGCAGTCCTCCTGGAACACCCGGAAACGGCGCATCGGCTCCATGCTGACGCGGCTGGCTGTGATATTGGCGGCGCTGCCGTTGACAAACTTTATCCGGACGCTGACAATATCCTCGGTTTTACTGAGCACGGGAATGCCGATGGCGTCAATCCGTTCAATTTCGGAATCCACCATGGTCAGAATCAGGTCAAGGTCATGGATCATCAGGTCAATCACTACGCTGACTTCGGTGCCGCGGCGGTGCTGTCCGGGGCGCGCCGGAGGGTATTGCGCCAGGCGGTGCGCTTCGATAAAGCGGGTGTCCGCCGCATGCTTTTCCAGAAAATCCATCGCCGGATTGAAGCGCTCGACATGGCCGATAGCCAGCACTAGATTGCGCATTCTGGCCTCTTTAACGATTTCTTCGGCTTCCTCAACTGTCGCCGCGATCGGTTTCTCGATCAGCAGGTGTTTATTCATCTTCAACAGCGGCATGGATGTAACATGATGCAGGGTGGCCGGAACCGCGACGCTGAGGGCGTCGCACTGTGCGGCCAGCTCTTCCACGTCCGTAAAGACTTTCAGCCCGAATTCCTGGGCAACCTTTTCGGCAGTCTCGCTACAGACGTCATAGATTCCGACAACGTCGGCGTTCTCGCTGAGATTATAGAGTCTGGCGTGATGTCTTCCGAGCGCTCCGACGCCGACCACTCCGACTTTTACTTTAGCACCTTGATCCATAGTTAATATCCTTAAATTAGATATAAAATTTTATCTACTATACACGGTATTTCATAAATTTTTAGTTTTCTGTTAAAAATATTGCCACTCAAATTTGATTTATTACCAAATCTCCGGTTATATTGTTGAATAAATGATTATTATGGAGAAAAGAAATGGACCGTTCCACGAAGAAACACCCCGTAAGAAGACTGCTGATTATTGTCGTGGTTACAGTCGCGGTTTTCCTGGTGCTGGCCGGATGCTTTTCCGACAAGCTTATTTTTCAGCCGCCGCGCAGCGGAGTTGAACCGGATAAGGCGATGGTCATGCTTCAGGTCGCGCCGGAGGTTAAAATAGCGCTTCTCTATCTGCCTTCGCCGTCAGCGGCCTATACGCTGTTATACAGTCACGGCAACGGCGAGGATTTGTTTGATTTGAAGTCGTTTCTGACCGGGTATAACAGTCACGGTTATTCCATTCTATGCTATGATTATGAGGGTTACGGGGCCAGCCAGGGGAGTCCCGGCGAACAAAACACCTACCGCGATATTGAAGCGGTTTACCGCTATATGACCGGAACACTGAAAATACCGCAGGAGAAGATCATTTTATACGGGCGCTCCGTGGGCAGCGGCCCGACCTGCTATCTGGCGGAGAAATATCCGGCCGCCGGAATGGTGCTGCAAAGTCCGTTCACCAGCACCTTCAAAGTGGTTTGTCCGGTACCTCTGCCTTTTGACCGGTTTCCAAACCTGCAAAGGATCGGGAATATCAAAATGCCGATATTGATCATGCATGGCAGGCTCGACGAAGTCATCCCGTTTCAGCACGGGCAGAAATTGTTTAGCGCCGCCGGCCAGCCCAAATATTTCTTTGAGATACCCGGCGCCGGACACAACGATCTGGAGGTCAAAGCCGGAGACAATTACTGGCAGGAACTCGATAAGTTCACAAAGTCACTGCAAAATAATAAGTAGCTGAACATCACCCCCCGCCGCGTCTTTCTGCTTGGGCTGACTACAAAATATTTTGGTTTCCTACTGAAAAAAAAGATATATTAAGTCATATACTCTGCGCGGCTGAAAATTTAAGCATAGACGAGCAGGATCGTGGATTGGATTTTTCGATCCGCCTGACAGACGATAAATCCCGTTTTATACAAAAAAGTTATTTTCTCCAAATGTAATAAACATATTCTCAATTGAGGATGTATATTATACGAAGTTTGTATCTGATTTAGATTTGTTTTATGAAGTAAACAAGATATAGTAGAAAACATCTACTAAGGCGGGCTTTGCCCGCAACCCAAAAGACAGGGGAGTCAGGAGTCAGGAGTCAGAATAAATACAGTAGACAGTAGACAGTAGAC
>CAIMFA010000859.1 GCA_903840185.1 uncultured Lentisphaeria bacterium
GAATTAAAGAAACATTATTAAAAGAGCTGAAAGATACATCAAAAACTCTAAGTTTCAAAGGCTTGAATGGCTATTTTATCCGATAATTTTGATTGCCGCGGCTTTCTTGAGGGGGAGACGGCGGCGCATGGGCTGGCGGCGGCGGCATCCATGACGCTGACGCCGGAACGGCTGGACGAACTGCGACGGCGCATGTCCGTGATTAATTTCCAGCCGGAACTGCCGCAATACCTCAAAGACTCGGAGGAACTGCGCCGTGACCCCGCAAAAGCCTTTCCATGGGCAGGAAGCATTCTCATGGCGGCTGTGCCGTTCAATTCGCTGCCCGGACTCCCGCTCCCGCTGCCGCGCGCCAAATCGCCGGATACAGCCGGCATGATTGCGGGCTACGCGGCCGGCACCGACTACCATCTGCACGGCAAAGCTATTATGGAAAAGCTCTTATGCAGGCTTAAGCAGGCAGCGGGACGGACATTCAAATCCGAAATCTGCATTGATACCAAACCGCTGCTGGAAAGGGCGCTGGCGGAGGCTGCCGGGCTTGGCCGCACCGGGCGCAACTCCTGCATCCTGTGTCCCGGATACGGCAGCGGCGTCTTCATCGTCTCGGCCATGGTTGACCTGAACTTGCCGGATGTCGCGGCGCAATGCCCGGACACCCCGTGCAACAGCTGCGGACAATGCGCTGTACAGTGTCCGAATCAGGTCATCGGCGTCACTCCCCCGGAATTCAAGGTCAAATACTGCATCAGCAGTCTGACCATGGAAAAACGCGGCCTGCTGACCGCCGAAGAAATGCGCCTGATGGGCGGCAGCGTCTTCGGCTGCTCAGTCTGTACCGCCGCCTGCCCGGACAGCAGCCTGCCGGAAGACTTCCCGCTGGATCTGGAATGGTTACTGCTGGCGCCTTCCGCCGAAGTCAGGCGCGCCATCGAGGGAACGCCCATGGGATACGCCGGGGTCACCCTGCTGCGCCGCAACGCCATTATCGTTCTCGCTAACAAAAAATCCGAAGTATCTGACCGCCTGATTAAAACGTTCATTAAAAAAACGAGCAGTCAACTGCTGATAGATACCGTCAAACGACTTCCGGTACAGTGACATTTTGAACATCTATGCAAAGACCTATTCTGCGCCTGCCGCAACGGTCCTGCTAAATTTTCAGAAAAATGGGTAATAAATTGAGGTATTTTATAGATATATGTAGTACATTAATATTCAGAACCCGTTAATTTTAAAATTAATGTTCTGGATATTGCATAAAACGAGAAATCTGTTATATTCGAGTAGTAAAACTATAATTTAAGCAGGTCCACGAGGCATGAAAACAGAAGGTCGGGTATACGCAAAAATCACTCCAAGTGTAATGAAATGGGCTCGAGAGAGCGCTAATATTCCATTAGACGCGGCAGCGGAGAAATTTCAGATTACTATTGAGCGTATGAAAAGGTGGGAAAACGGAGAAGAAAGACCGACTGTCTCCCAAATGCAGAATAAAGTCTGCAAATTTTACCGGCGGCCATTGGCGGTGTTTTATCTTCCTGCTCCACCTAAAGATTTTTCTCCGTTAAAGGATTTCAGGCGTCTGCCTTCTGCGGCCTTGGGTTATTTTCCGACCGAACTTATTTTTCTGATGCGAGAAGCTGAAGATAAACAGACTTGGCTGCGTGAATATCTGACCGAAACAGATGGGCATAAGCTTGAGTTTGTCGGCAGCGCCGGACTTAACCAATCTCCGGCATCGGTTGCGGCAAAAATCAGGAAGCATATTGGTTTGACATTGGAAATGCAGAAATCATGGAACGGTCAGCGAGATGCAGCATTACGTAAATTGCGGGAAATGACAGAGGCTATTGGTATATTTGTCATGCAGCATGGCGGCGGAGGCAAGGGGAAAGAGCGGTTGGACGTCAGTGATGTTCGCGGTTTTGCCATAAGCGATGAGTATGCTCCGTTGATATTTTTAAATTCCAATGACAGTCCTGCTGGAAGATGTTTCTCTCTATGTCACGAGTTGACTCATTTATGGCTGAATTCTTCCGGCGTTTCAAATCTTTCCTGGACCAGCGATACCGGCAACTTACCCGACGAAGGCAGGACGGAGATATTCTGCAATAAGGTTGCTTCGCATATTTTAGTTCCGGAAAAGGCTTTTGAAGATATCTGGAACGAAGATATGACAGGCAACGATTTAGAGGAAAATATTGCAAGTATCGCGAGATTTTTGTGTGTCAGTGAGGCCGTAATTGCGCGGAGGTTGTATGATAACAGCAGTATCTCCAAAAGCAAGTTTGAAGAATTGCATCATAAATATTCCATGTATCGCGCTAAAGCAAGACCCGTCAGCGAAAGCGGCGGCCCTTCTTTTTATACCATGAAGGTATTTCAGAACGGCAAAGCGCTTATTCAGACGGTAATCATGGCCTACCATGAAGGCTTTGCTGGCTCGATAGATATTTGCGGACTGCTTGGTGTAAAAACGAATCATCTGAACAGTCTGGCAATAGAAGCCGGATTGCCGGGATGTGTGTAATTAATAAGGCGGATAGTCATGTCTGACAAAATATATTGCTTGGATGCTGGGGTATTTATAAACCCGTGGAATTACTATTATACTCAACAAATTTGTCCTTCTTTCTGGGAATTATTATTACAGCTTGCCTCGGAAGGATGTTTGATTTCTCCGCACGAAATATATCAGGAAATTCAAAAACAAGATGACGGACTATCCAAATGGCTGAAATCAAACAAATTTCCATTTGAAGCAATTGATGAAAATATTCAGGATAACATGCATTTGGTAATGGAGAAGTTTCCATTGCTCATCGATTCAAAGTCATTTCGGTCAATGGGAGACCCGTGGGTTATAGCGACGGCAATGAGCCGCGAAGCAACAGTTGTTACCACTGAACGCAGTGCGCCAAAAAAAATCAAGATTCCAGACGCCTGTCATGGTTTAGGTATTCCCTGCATTACGGAATTTCAATTTGTCCACGAAATAGGCATCCGGTTTGAAGCTGTTCTGAGCAAGGGTAGAGACCAAGACTTTCTTTTTTAGTCAGTAGTTTTTATAATCGTAATTTTCGGTTTCTTTCCATGGGTGAAATTCCTCAAAAGAAACTGTGGAACATAATGTTGTGTTTTCGCCTCCATATTCCGCACTAATCTCCCCGCAAACGTTTGCATATATGAACAATTCAGATAGTAAAATATTGCTTACTATTGTACTAATTTTTCTTTGTACGGTTAAAAGTAATATGCGATATGAGGAATGCAAGTTAAATATTGGCTATCGGGTTAAGCTTTTGTATTTGTAATATATTATTATGTCTGTTCGATATTACTGTTGATTTCCCAATAATCATTCCACGGAGTCGTAACGGCTTCTGAAGCAATATTACCCTTCCTGTTTTACTACACCGGAATCCGTGATATATTACCTGAATGCTTAATCTGTGTGTTTCCGCAGCCAAATAATCTATTGAGGTAAAATCATGATGAATAATGACGATATGAGAAACCGTTCCCGCTTGCAGCGGATTGCCCGCCGCGCAATGCTGGAAAGAGGCATGGTTCCGGAGTTTCCGCCGGAAGTGTTCGCCGAACTCGACCGCATCGGAACGGCGGCGAAGCCGGAAGAAAATGTGCGGGATCTCAGGCATCTGCTGTGGTGCTCCATCGATAATGATGACTCTCTAGATCTGGACCAGCTCACGGTTGCCGAAGACCTCGGCGGCGGAGCCGTCAAGGTACTCGTCGCCATTGCCGATGTGGATGCCGTCGCCCGGAAGAATTCGGCCATTGACGGTTATGCCCGGCAGAATACCACCTCGGTTTACACCGCCGCCGAGATTTTCCCGATGCTGCCGGAGAAACTTTCCACCGACCTTACTTCGCTCAATTATAACTCTGACCGCCTGGCCGTGGTCATTGAAATGATGCTTGACGCCAAAGGCTCGCTCCAGAGTTCTGATATCTACCGCGCCCAGGTTTGCAATCGCGCCAAACTGGCTTACAACAGCACCGCCGCCTGGCTGGAGGGCGATGGTCCGGTGCTGCAGTCGGTAACTGCGGTCAGCGGACTCGAAGCAAATATCCGGCTCCAGGACAGCGCCGCACGGAAATTGAAAGCGCTCCGCTTTCAGCTCGGTGCGCTCGATTTTGAAACCATTCAGGCGCGTCCGGTGTTTGAAGGCGAAGAACTCAAAGATCTGGAATCCGAAAGATCGAACCGGGCCAAAGATATTATTGAAGACTTTATGATCGCGGCCAACGGCGTTACCGCCCGCTATCTGGCTGATAGAAAATTCCCGTCCATCCGGCGCATAGTCCGCATCCCCAAACGCTGGGACCGGATCGTCGAACTTGCCGCCGAACGCGGCACAAATTTACCTGCTGAGCCGGACTCGAAGGCGCTGGAAAAGTTTCTGCTGGCGGAAAAGACTGCGGATCCGCTGCGCTTTCCCGATCTCTCGCTCAGCGTCATCAAACTGCTGGGCAAGGGGGAATATGTCGTTGAACTGCCGGGACAAAGCGCCTCCGGCCATTTCGGGCTGGCGGTCAAGGATTATACCCATTCAACCGCGCCGAACCGTCGTTTCCCCGATCTGATCACCCAGCGGCTGCTGAAAGCGGCAATCGCGGGACGTACAATGCCGTACAGGGACGATGAATTGCAGGCGCTCGCCAGGCATTGCACCGAAAAAGAGGACGATGCGAAGAAGGTTGAACGGCTGGTCGAGAAATCCGCCGCCGCCATGCTGCTGGAATCAAGAATCGGCGAGCAGTTCGACGCCATCGTCACCGGTGCCGCCGACAAAGGCACGTGGGTGCGCCTGCTGAGTCCGCCGGTTGAAGGACGGCTGGTGAGCGGTTTTGAAGGTCAGGATGTCGGCAACAGTCTCCGCGTGCAGTTAGTCCGCACCGATATCGAACGCGGCTATATTGACTTCAAGAGAGCGTAGTTCGGGCATGGCATATAAAAAGAAACAGGCAAGCCGGAAGATGTGGGTATATACCGGCAAAACTTCCATTAAGCCCAGACCGTTTGGATTTTACGCCCTGATCCGTCTGGATATCTCCCTGGTTAAAGAGGAACTATTGCGGAAATGGAAAAAGGCGGAACGTGATTTTGAAAAGCAGCAGAAAGAATGGGACGCGTACTGCAACGAAGACCGCCCCGCCTATGAAAAATGGCTGCACGCCACTTTCGGCAGCCGCCTGACGGAACTGCGGGAACTCCATGAGCAGGTATCGCGTAAAAGCTGGTTTATCGAACAGCTGGAGTGCCTGAGCGACCTCTCCGGCAAAACACCCCGCAAGCTGTATCAGGAATTACAGAAAAAAACAAAGAACGGCATGTCGATTCATGACGCCATGGTCGAATATGTCAACGAATTCAACGCTTATGACGAGGATGACGATTTTGAGGAGGAGGACGATTTAAATGAGGAATTTGACCGGATATTTGAAGAGCTTGACGAAGAGGATGGCGATTTAAAAGAGGAATTCGGGAAGATATTTGAAGAATTTGAGGATATTTTCGGCGATAAAAAGAAATCCGCCGGCAGGAATCCGGAAACCAGAAACCAGCAGGCCAGAATCAAGGATATTTACCGCAAGCTGTGCTTCAAACTCCATCCGGACACCGGATGCGATTTCAATGCCGAAAACAGCCGCTTATGGCATCAGATCCAGGAGGCGTATCAGAAGAATGATCTGGACAGCCTGCTGGCGATTCAAGCCTC
>CAIMFA010000860.1 GCA_903840185.1 uncultured Lentisphaeria bacterium
AAAATGGTTCGATCAGATTGCCCGGCAAAGGCAATCTGCAGATGAAGTAGTTTAAATTGATTAAAAGATAAAGTACCGAGCCCAAATATAAAACTAAACAGGGAGTTATAAAATGAAAAAGTCGTTTTTTACACTCGTCGAATTGCTCGTGGTGATAGCTATCATCGCTATCCTGGCATCAATGCTGTTGCCGGCGCTTAACAAAGCCAGAGGCAAAGCCAAAGCCACCGAGTGCGTCGGCAACATGAAACAGATTACCAGCGCAGTTCAAATGTATGCTTATGATAATGGTGGTTGGGGGCCTTATGGCAATATGGTTGCCAATTGCTATTTAAACGCCACCACCGGCGGAGGACTTGGCAAATATCTTTCAGTTCCGGGAAAACTTCAGGTCGCTCCTGGACTCTATATTGCTCCTGCTATTGCCATGTGCCGGGGAGAAGGGGGAGGCAGGAGTAAAACCATTGATCCGACAGCTACAGATGGTTACGCTAATTATTTTTACAAGGTTAATGGATTCCTTTCATATGGAACTACAACAACTTTTACGCCTCCCGAGAATATGTATCGAGTGAGGAATTCATCAACCCGGTATCTGCTGGGAGACTGGGGTACCGATAACTGGTTCACTTTAGCTAATAGTGGCGTAGGTTATAGAAGCGGCTTTGCTTACAGGCATGCCCGCAAGGCCAATGTCTCTTTTGTAGATGGACATCTTGGAACGCTTAATCCGCTTGAAGTCCCATTGAATTATGCGAGTAAAGCAAATGATCCGTATAGTTTTTACAAAACTCAATAAACCATGATGAGTTCCGCGCAATTGAAAAAAACGCTATATCAAGGATAATGCCACGAATGATTTTAAAATTGAGAAATTTAGCCTTTTTTTGTATTTTCGGGGTTTTTTCATTGAGCGCCTCAGACAAAGTAACGATTGTTGAAAATTCAAAGTCAGATTACCAGATAGTAATACCTGACAAAGACAAAAATCCGCTTTTGGGTTATTTCTGGGAGCAGTCGGCAACCCTTCTGAAAAATTGTATTTTTGAATCTACTGGAGCAAGTCTTCCTGTTTCAGAAGAAAGCAAAGCGATAAAAGCTAAACCCGGCATATATATCGGTGATACAGCCAAGGCATCGGAAGCCGGCATCAATAAAGAAAATTTGTCCGCATGGGAATATGTGATTAAAACCAAAGACAAAGATGTCATTCTGATTGGAAGAGATCTTATTGCCGAACAAGCGAAGAAAAATCATTCCAGGAATTATTGCTTTTATGAACTGGGCACGGTAAAGGCGGTGACAAGTTTTCTGGAATCATATTGCGGAACGCGGTTTGTAATTCCTGGGCTCAATGGGATATCTGTACAAAAGAAGAGTGAAATAGAATTACCTTCATCGCTTAATATCCGCAAAGTTCCTTTTTTTAAATATTGCACTACCCGTCTTCGCGGCATGTACTATGACATCGCGAATAACTTTTATCTGACGCTAAGATATGGTACATACGGAGGGCATTCGCATAATGTAGCTATACCTCCGGACAAATATTTCAATGAGCATCCCGAATATTTTGCTCTTGTCAAAGGCAAACGTTATACACATCCGGTGCGTCCGCAATACTGTCTTTCAAATCCGGAGGTGCAGGATCTGATATACAAAGAACTTTTACGCAAATTAGATGAAGGTTATGATTACGCGCAACTCGGTCAGAGCGATGGTTTTATTCCCTGTGAATGCGATAAATGCAAAGCGCTTTACGGGGTAAAGGGTTTTGGTGAAAAACTGTGGATCATGCACAAAAATATGGCTGAACGTCTACTGAAAGACCGCCCAGATAAGAAAGTTATGATATTAAGTTATTCATCTACGGCAGAGCCGCCTGAAACCTTCAAAGACTTTCCTTCTAATGTCATGATAGAATTATGCGCTTATTCTCCTGAATTCCTGGCTAAGTGGAAAAAATATAAAGTCCCTGGCGGCTTTACAGTCTACGTGTATAACTGGGGATTATACCATACAGAAGGTTTTACCCCGAAGAATACTCCTGAATTCTGCAAACAGCAAATCGAATTATTCAAGAATAATAATATATGGGGATTATACTGTTGCGGCTCCGGAGAACTTTTCGGACTGGAAAGCCCCGTCTATTATATCTATGGGAAACTTCTCGAAGATTCAACAAAAGACCCTGAAAAACTGGCGGATGAGTTTTGTGATTTCGCTTATCCTGATTCCTCAAAACCGATGAAAGCGTTTTTCCGGCTTCTGCACGAAAGACTTAAAATTAAAATTGAAGGTGATGATAAAACGGACTGGAATAACACAAATCTGCTCAATGGAAAAATTCCTAACATGCAGAATAATGTGAAGGTACTGTTTCTGCGTTATCCATCTGATGTCTTAGCGAAAATGCAAGCATATCTGAATGAAGCATCCAATTTAGCGAAAGATAAAAAAGAGACAGCCCGGATAAACATATCAAAGATGGAATTTGAATACCTTAAAAAGACTGCGTTGATTGCCGAACTTTATGATAAATACAGGAAAAGCTCAAGTAAAGAAAGTTTTAATACCTTGCTTAATGCTATTGATGCACGCAACAGTTTCATCGATTCTTTGAAGACTATAAATAAAGGTAATTATATTGCAGATTATGAAGACTGCAGCTCTTTTGGTGCAGAGTCGCCTGCTCGTCTAAAGATCGGCGGATTCATGCAATGCGAACTCCAAACGCCATATAATTGGGATACCGCATGGCTAAGAAAAATGAATATTGCGCCGGGCGCAAGGGAAATAATAGCAGTAAAATCCGCTACGCCAATAAAGCTTGACGGTATTCCGGACGAGGCGGTTTGGCAGAAAGCCGAGTCTCAGCGTTTCGTGGAATCATTTATGAATAAGGCTGTAAGCGTACCGGATTTTAGCGTACAGGTTGCTTATGACAAAGATGATTTTTATGTCCTCTTCAAATGCAAAAATGATCTGTCTGCAAAATGGGATGAGAAAACGCTTAAAGATAAAGAGTTTTTCTATGTATTCCTGGGACCGACGAAAACTCTCGAAGAAACCTGCATGTTTCCGTGTGGCTATCCGAACTCTCTGGCCTCTACATTTAAAAGATTCAAGACGGAAAATCCTGAAGCCCCGAACGGATATAAGATAATTGCGCTTGACAAGAAGGTCAATGTCGCCTGGAAAATTGATCAGGCCGGCGGCAATATTACGGCCGAATATAAAATACCGTTTTCAATTTTCAAACGAGCTCCCCAAAGCGGGGATATATGGTATGGTAATTTTATAAAAAGAGTTTCCGATCCTAATACTCAGCCACAGAACATTGATTTCATATGGGAACCGAATATTAACTGGAAAACATGGCGCAACAGCAATGATGTAATGGGAAAAATCATTTTTGAATAATTTATTAAGCAGGCAGGAGACTAAAGTTCTCCTGACGGCTAGCCATAGTAAAAACACCAGATTGTGATTCGGCAGGCAGATTCAGAAATACAGAAAATTTTTAGTTCAATTTGTATTTGGAAATTACAAGAAAAATAACAAAAATGGAAAATATTTTAAAACAAGCTAATGCTGAGAAAAGGACCGGTGTGCTGCCGGCGAAAGAATTGCTGCGAGAGGAATTTGCCGGGAAGACCAGTTTCCCGCCGGACTGGCTGGTTGAATCCGCTCATCACGCCTTCGAGGCAAGTGGTGTGCGCGGCGGAAAGTTCACACGCCTCCGGATCCCGATTCCGGGCAATGGCTGGGACACGCTGTGGATCGAGTCGGAAGTGGAACCAGTTAAAGGGGCGCTGATAGACTGTTCCCTTGACGAACTTTACATTCTGGTATCGGCGAAGAACGGCCCCGATTCCCGGCATGAGATTAATAGAAACGATGTCATTTCGCTGGCGAAAAGCGCCGCTCCGGTTCCGGAATCGCCGGGAGTCCGGCAAGTGACATTTGAATTTTCCAGAAATCAATTGCGAGGTTTTCTGGACGGCGAATGTGTGATTGCATCTACGGCTCCCGCGGGTCAGCCGCCATTTTGCGGCTCCATACTCCTGAACTTCTGGGACGACTGCCGTATCCGCCATGTGCGATTATACGGAGCTGGAGAACTGCCTGCCCCCCTGTACAAAATTCCGCCGCGGAAAACGGACGATTTCTTTCTTGAGGTCAATGTTGATTTCTTTGATGATCTCCGCCACGCTCCCTTCACCCCGGCGATGTTCGACCGGATGTTTGCGGAATTCGAAAGCTGGGGAGTGCGGCGATGCCACTGGATTTACTACGGCGGGAGAAAAAATGGCTGGTGGCAGTTTGCCCCGAATGGCGTTGCGGCGAACGCCGCCAGAACGGTCGAATTATCGGGCGAGATTTTTCCCGCTGCCGTCCGGGCCGCCCACGCTCACGGCATCGAGTTGATCGGCATGATAAAACCATTCGACATGGGATTTTGCCATAGCTATCGCGAAAATACTCCAGAAGCGAAAGAGAAAGGGAAAGTGCGCCGAATCGGCGGTCCGCTTGGCTGGATTGCCGACTTTCCGGTGAAACATCCGGAATTTCTGATGGCCCGCAAACCCGAAGTCTGGGGTCCGGCGAAGAACGCGACATTCTCCCGGATTGATCTGGTCAAGGATGACGAGCGAACCGCCGCTTTCGGGGTGCGGGATATCCGCTTGCTGGTAAGCGACGACAATGTTATTTACCGTCCCTATACCGGATCCATGGTGAGGGAAGAGGTTGTGGAGGATTACCCTGTATGGGAACACGCGTCCTCCGGCGGCCGGCCGACTGGCGCCAACCGCCATGTCCGGGTGATGCGTTTGCGTGACCTTGACATTTCACAAAAGTATTTTGCGATAGCGGTGGACTCCCGTTCCCGCTCCTTTGCCAACACGCTCATCAACCTGATTCACGTGTTCGGCGAGAAAGGCGAGGAGCGTCGTCTGACCTACGGAACCGCACCGCGGATATTGGACGCCAGAGTGAAAGTGCAAGGAGCTGCCTCTGTGGCGTCGTCGTCTGATTTCCTGTCTGGAGGCGTGGAGTTCGATGTGTTCCGCAACGGAGTCAACACCGCAGTCCGTCCCGGTTTCAACGGCATGGAGAGTTCCTGCATGCTCGACGACCGCGATGGGTTCATCGCCGTCGCCGGCGGCAAAGAGCGGGCGGCCATTGCCGCTCTGAGCCCTTCATTTCCCGAGGTGCGCGCCTGGTGGCTGTCCTGGGTGCAGGATTGTCTGGATGCTGGCGCCGACGGCATCGAACTGCGCATGCGCAACCATCACGATTCATTCACCTGGGCCGAATTCGGCTTCGAGCCGCCGGTCAGGGACGAATTTATGGTGCGGTACGGGGTTGACTTGTGGAAAACCGACGACTTCGACCGCGGAGCCTGGCGTCGTCTGCGCGGCGAGGCGTACACGGAATTCGTCCGTCAAACCCGCGAACTCACACGCCGCGCCGGGAAATCGCTTGGTTTGCATGTCAGCGCCAGTGTGGAGATGGAACCCGGCGAGGGGGCGGCGATGGATGTGCATTGGGATTGGCGGCGATGGCTGGATGAGGGGTTGGCGGACAGCGTCACTCTGAAGGAGGTCTGGCCAAACACCCGCTTCGAGCAGGAGATACTCTGCCACACCCGGCCGCGCGGCATCCAAACGATATTCTGTCCCTACGCCAACAACCTTTGGAATACTCCGGGCGGCGAGAAAATTGTGGAAGGCTGGATACGGGCGGCCCGCGCCGCCGGTCTCGACGGGTATCAATATTACGAGTGCGCCAGTGTGGTGAACGGAACACCGGAAGGCGGGATGGTGATGCGGCAACCCGCGCTGCGCGAGGTCTTCCGCCGGGCGTTCAAATGAGAAACATCTGGAGTTTCCGGCAACTGTCAATCAGGAATCGATGCAGTTGGTGCAGTTTGGCAGATTAAGTTTAAAGAACAGGAAACTTTTAGTTAAATAGAAATAATTTTTAAGAAAGGGTTTTTCTATGTTGAAAAAAAAGTTAGTGGCAGGAATTGCAGCTCTGAGTTTATTCATGCTTTTTGCAGACAGCCAGGGAGCGTCTGACAACACGGTAAAAGAGAAGAAAGCGTTGACTATCGTAAAAGATGGGAAATCGGATTATCAGATTGTCCTGCCCGATAAATTTGCCGATAAAAACATCGAAAAATTCCTTGCAACTACTGCAACTATGATGCAGCAGTGTTTAAAAGACGCCTCCGGTGCGGAATTGCCGATCGTCAAAGAAAGTGCGGCGGACAAAAATAAACCAGGAATATTCCTGGGCAATACCGCCTTTGCTCAATCTCAGGGAATCGATACCGCAAAACTGCGGGGCTGGACATACATAAACACAGTCTACGGACAGAATATAGTGCTTGCCGGCAATGACCGGCAGGGAACCCCCGGCTCTAATAATTATACCGGATATTTTCTTTGTTCAGTAAAAGCCGCGACAACGTTTCTGGAACAGAATGCCGGGGTAAGGTTCCTCCTGCCTGGCCCCAACGGTATTGAAGCGCCTAAGACAAAAGAAATCTCTGTACCGTCAGATCTCAATGAACAAATTACTCTGCCTATTGAATATAGCATAAGCCGCCCCCAGACAATGTTTTATGATATTGCAAACAACAATCATTTCGGATCGGCAACGATAAAGTTTTATGGCGGTCATTCTTATTATGACGCAGTTCCCAAAGCAGTCTATGCGGAGAAACACCCGGAGTATTTTGCGTTGCTTGGCGGAAAACGTGTTCCTGTAGATAATCATCTCTGTATTTCAAATCCAGAAGTGCAGAATTTAATTTATGCGGAAATGCTCAAGTGGCTGGACAATGGCTTCGACATGGTCGAGCTTAATGAAACTGACGGTTATCAACAGTGCCAATGCGAAAACTGCAAAAAACTTTTCGGTGTTGATAATCCGGGTGAAAAATTATGGATTCTGCACCGCAATCTCGCGGAACGTTTATTGAAAGACCGTCCCGGGAAAAAAGTAATAACCCTTGCTTACGGGCCGACCTACCAAACGCCTGAAACATTTAAAAAGTTTCCGGAAAACATGATGATTGAACTTTGTGGCTACACCCCGGAATATTTTGAAAAATGGAAACAGTACAGTGTGCCTGCCGGTTTTTCCGCTTATATCTATAATTGGGGGGATTATCAACGCGTAGGACTTACGCCTAAGCGCTCACCTAAGTTCTGTACAGAACAGGTAAGCTTGTTCCATAAAAATAATGTTAAAGGCATTTACAGATGCGGCTTCGGTGAACTGATGGGCATGGAAGGCCCGGCATATTATGTCTACGGGAAAGCCCTGGAAAACCCTGAAAAGGCAAATTATGCAACGTTGACAGAAGATTATTGCCGCAATGCATATCTCGAATCCGCCGCTCCCATGCGCGCTTTTTTTGAAGCTGCGTACCCGCGCCTGGACGCTTATTCGGAGCTTGAAACAAAGAGCAAACTTCCCCTGAACCCAAGAGTGGTACTCGCTTTTATTTATTCTCCGGATATCCTGAACATCATGAGCAACAATCTTAAGCGGGCAAAAAATATGGCGGTCAATCCCAAGGTAAAAATCCGCATTGCGCTGGTTGAAAAGGAATTTGAATATGTTAAAAATATGGCTTCAATCATTCATCTTTATAATGCTTACTGCCTCAATATGAATCAGCAGAATTTCGATCAGCTCGCAACGGAAATAGACAAACGCAACACGATGATAAATTCTTTCTTTGATGAAAAAGGCAAAATGCGCCAAATCCCCGGCTGGTCTGATATAAAATTTCTCGGCAATAACACTAAATTTTATGTGGCTCTGAACAGCAGTATGAGCGGACCGCTCGGAGCTCCATTCAACTGGAATACCCAGCTCCTGAGGAAAAATCATATGCTGCCCGGGAGCGGCACTAAAGCAATGAAAATCACGATGACTCAGGAAGCCGTGCCCATGAATGGCAATCTTGAACAAGGGGCATGGAAAAATGCCGAAACTCAGGAATTGGGTGAAATTCAACTGGGTTCTCTTTCTCTAAAAACTAAATTCAAAGCGCTCTATGATAATGAAAACCTCTATTTTGGAATCGCCGCCGAACTCCCGGATACAAAAAAATATACGGCATGCGGACATGACGGCCCCTGTTGGCAACAAGAGTGCCTTGAGATTTTCATTGACCCCTTTGGAAGCAGAGAAAAATACTACCACTTTATTTTCAATCCGGTTGAAAATTCGTACTACGATGAAGCATTTGGCTTCATCTCCGACCCGATTGACCCGAGATTTGGAAAATCTGATGTTTCATGGAACGGGAAATGGGAATATAAAAACTTTTTCAGCAATGGAACATGGACAGCTTTGGTAAAAATTCCATTCAGCGCCCTTGACGTCAAAACACCGGCAAAGGGCAATAACTGGTGCATGAACATCGGGCGGGAACATCATCTGCAGAACAGAGGCGACATTGAATATTCTCTATGGTCGCCCAATCTTGAAACAATAAATTTCGGCGACCGCGAAACTTTCGGAGAAATCGTCTTTGAGTGAAACAGCAGAAGTATGAACGCTGAAAACATAGTTTAACAAGGGAAAAAAAGTGAAAAAATGGATTGCTATTTTGTGCTTAGGGATAAGTTATTTACAGGGGGCGGATTTCTTATTCCATGATGGTGATCGAATTGTTTTTATCGGTGATTCGCTCACGGTGCAGGGAGATTACGAAAAATATATTGAAAACTTCATTAGAACTCGTTATCCCAAGTGGAAAATATTAATTCGTAACGCAGGAATCAATGGATATACCGCGCAATTGGGATACCCTTATATTGATACAGATGTATTAATTTGGAAGCCCAATGTCGCCGTAATCAACTGGGGAATGAATGACGGAAGAAGAACAGATGGAGTAAAATATTATCAAGCAGGCATCGTTCCCTATATCGACAAGCTGCAAAAGAATAATATTAAAATCGTTTTATGCTCCAACGTCCCAATTGATATTGGCGATGAACCCGACAAATATACTAATTTTAACCAGAACTTCAATGAAATGGCCAATTTTGCCATGAATCTGGCTAAAGAAAAAAACCTGATCTTTGTTGACCAATTTCATTTTTGTCATACGCTGTGGGGTCAAAATTTTCAGCATGAACCTGCTGTTCCGGTCACCGAATACACCCGTAATATCAAGAAAAATGACCGGAAAGGGGATTTTGTCCATGCCAGAGCTCCCGGTCAATTGACCATGAGTTACATTATTCTTAAAACTTTGAATGCTCCAGGCGAGGTAACTTATGCTGCTATTGATGCGTCCACCGGGGCAAGTGTCGTTCGTCGTTGCTCGATTAGCAATTTTAAGAAGAATGGAGATAATTGCTCGTTTATTCGTATTGATGAAGCCTCTCCGGCCTATATCGATGATTTTGGTACCCAGGCATTCAAGTTAGTGCCTTTTACCGAGGAGCTTAATAGCATGCCCCTGGTAGTAAAAAATCTTTCTGCCGGAAAATATAAGTTGAATATCAATAATTTTGTCCAGGGAATTTATACTGACCAGGATTTGCTTAAAGGAGTCAATTTGGCCCAAAATTTAGCCAGCCCGGTTTACGAACCAGGCAAGTCAGTTGCTAATTTAATTAATAAGAAAAAAGCGGAAATCATGATGCTGAGAGGATTACTTTTTTATAACACTCCCGCCAGTGGCAGCAATGAAACTTATGCTCCATGGTTGATTATCAGTGACCTGGCTCTGCGCAAGCAGAAGGAATTTGCTAAATTTGAGCCAAAAATTATTGAATTGGACCAAAAATTGGCTGCGGCAAGTATTCCCAAACAGTTAAATATTTCTTTAGAAAAAATAGGCAGATAGATTATGAAAAAGATACTATTCGCTTTGTTATTGGTCTGGTCGCTTGGGGCGCTTGCCGTAGAATTAAAGATATCGCCCGATGAACGCATACTTTGTCTCATTGGACCTCCTTATAATTCCAATCAGAGAAATGCTACTGAACTGGAGCTTGAACTTTTAGGACGTTTTGCGAATCGAGGCGCAGATATCCAAACCATTGGGATAATCGGCAGATATCCGCTCAGTTATTCCAGTCATTTATTAGAGAATTTCGACCAATTGATATTACCGCGAAAACCTACTTTGGTAATTATCCAGGATGGAACGTCTAATTTGTTGTTTGAGCAATATCGTTCCCAGGAGTATGATTTTACTTTATATCCCAAAAAGCTGAAGATTTTTTTAAAGAAGTTAAAGGAACACAAAATACGGGCGATTGTCACATCGCCCACGCCGATTACCATCCCCCGGAATCTCAACCAGGAGCTAAAAAAACAAGTCGAGGAAGTACGGAAAATTGCCGAAGAGAATGACGCTTATTTTGTCGATCAATTCACCGAATCCAGCAAATGGCAATGGACATCTGGCAATGGTCAAGTTTTGATCCCGGCTGAAGAAAAAAAACTAATGGATATTTTTCTTAGACAAATTATTTTTTTGCCTGCCGGCAGTACGGTGAAAATTGATTTAATCCATCAAGTTGCCAACGCCGATGGCTGTAGTATTAGTGACTTAAAAATCAATGATAAAGAAATTTCCTTTGTTTTGCAAAATCAAGCCTCTTCAGGAACAGTAAATCTCATATTAGATGGTTTAAAGAGCAAAAATTGTAAACTTTATATCAACGACAAATTCGCAACAAATAAATCTGCGGAGGATTTAAAGAAAGGAGTTGATTTAGGGGATAAATTAACGTCGCAAATACGGTCAAAGATATTGGAGGATAAGATACTTCAAGCGCATCAATTGAGCGATGAGTTAAGCGCGATTTACAATTTTAAGATTGAAGCGTGGGCCAAGCCCGATGACTTTGAGGCGCAAAAAAACCGTGCTGCCCAAAAAGTTTTAGACAGTTTAAAAAGATCGGAA
>CAIMFA010000861.1 GCA_903840185.1 uncultured Lentisphaeria bacterium
AGTCCGTCCGATCCCGTCGGCAGTATCGTGAAAGGCTGGTCAGGTTATGTTGCCACTATCGAAAAACTGGAAAAGGATTAGTTCCTGACTTTGTATTCAGTTATAGATTTGTTTTTCTAAAGAATGATTGCTATAATATATTATCACGAATTTTTTAATACGGAGCAGAAAAATGCACTTTATGATCGCGTTATTCGTAATCGTCGGTTTAATCGGGACGGTTATGTTTCTGAATGATGACAACCTGAATATGTTTGGTTTGGGCGAGGCCACAAAAGCTGTTAAGAAATTCAAGCAGGAGGAAGAGGCTTTCGCGCAGTTCTGCAAAGAGCAGGCGGTTCGCGATAATGCACAATAAGTTAATCCTGTGCAGGTTACGGGAGCGGTAAATCAGAATAACAACCCGGCTCAGCCAGCCCGGCAAACCGCCGCCCCTGTCCGGTCTACGGCTTCGTCCAGCAGGAAGGCGTTTAATTCAAATCCTTTCGGCAGTACGGCGTCTGCGGTGACTTCCAATCCAAAACCATTCGGTAATGTTGATTTCAGCAGCTTCGGCGATGCTCCGGCGCCTGCGCCCGCCGCTCCTCCGGCCGGTCCGCTGGCGCAGCCCGCCGCAAACTCCGGCTCCGGCAGCCAGAGCCAGGCACAGCAATTGCAGAACTCATCCAATCCCATTATCAAGACCTGGGCGGGATATGTTTCCCAGATCGAGGACGCGGCAAAATAATAGAACCTCAATCGCTATTCCAGCCGCTTTATCCACAGATCGATATTGGCGCGGACGGTTTTGAAACCGGTGCCGCCGGGAATTTCCCGCTTCGCGACGCTGCTTTCGGGGGAGAATAAATCCAGGAAAGCCGGAGTGGCTTCAGGAATCGAGACTTGCATTTCCTCCAGCGACACTTTATCCAGCGCTTTGCCGTTTTCCCGGCACCATTTGACGAACGCGCCGACACGGTGATGGGCGTTTCTGAACGGCACCCCGAGTTCGACGAGTTTTTCCGCCAGGTCAGTCGCCATCAATGCCGGATCGGAGGCGGCTTTCAGCATATTTTCCGGCTTCAGCGCCATGGAGGCGATCATCGGCGGATATACGCGTAGTATCTTCTTTACTGTGTCAATGGCGTCAAAAATCTGCTCCTTGTCTTCCTGGAGGTCGCGGTTATAGGTCAGCGGCAGTCCTTTGCACAGGGTCAGCAGCGCCATCAGCGAACCGTAAACCCGTGCGGTTTTGCCGCGTGAAAGCTCGGCAATGTCGGGGTTCTTCTTCTGCGGCATCAGGCTGGAACCGGTGCAGAATGCATCCGCCAGTTCAATAAAATTGTATTCCTGCGAACACCACAGGATGATATCTTCGGACAGTCTGGAGATGTGCATGGCAAAAATGGACAGCGCGCTCAGCAGTTCAATCGCGAAATCCCGGTCGGCAACGGCATCCATGCTGTTGGCGGTGATCGCGTCAAAGCCGAGTTTTTCACTGACGAATTCACGGTTGATCGGCAGCGTCGTTCCGGCCAGTGCGCCGGAGCCCAGCGGCATGACGTTGATGCGCCTGCGGCAGTCGCTCAGCCGCCCGATGTCGCGCTGCAGCATTTCCACATACGCCAGCATGTGATGGGCGAACAGTACCGGCTGGGCGTGCTGGAGATGGGTGAATCCCGGCAGGATGACTTTATCGTTGGCGTCGGCCTGGCCGGTCAACGCCCGCTGCATGTCCTTGATCATGGCGCTGATCTGCGTGATCTCATCCCGGAGATAAAGCCTGATGTCCAGCGCCACCTGGTCGTTTCTGCTTCTGGCGGTATGGACTCTGGCGCCTTCATTGCCCAGTTTTTCAATCAGCGCGTTTTCGATGTGCATGTGAATATCTTCAAGTTCGGCGGTGAACGTGAAATCGCCGCTGTCAATCCGCTTTTCGATCTCACAGAGTTCCAGCGCGATCTTCTCGGCGGTCTCAAGAG
>CAIMFA010000862.1 GCA_903840185.1 uncultured Lentisphaeria bacterium
GTGAATGTCAGTCTGGCAAAATTGTAAGGGACAGCAGACTTGTTCCCCGGCAGTTTCTTCCCGCCGGACAAACCTATATATTCATGCTGGAACAATAAAGAACATACAATAAACAGCAGTGAATTATTCAGTTCAGTTGTTCCGCATTTGTCCGTTTTCAGAAACTATTGTCCGTTTTGTGCAATTGACTAAACAGCCTTTCAGGGTTATAATTTTAATTATAGAAGAATGAGAATAAGAACATTTTAACAAATGGAGTTTATCATGAAGCAAATTATATCAGCTTCCCCCGAAGAAAGTATTGATGCTCGAAAGACGGGAAAGCAAATGAAATATTATGGTAAAAATTTTACACTCATTGAACTCCTCGTGGTGATCGCGATCATCGCAATTTTGGCTGGAATGCTGCTGCCTGCGCTGAACAAAGCCAGGGAAACGGCAAAAAAAGCATCATGCTCCAGCAATCTGAAGCAAATCGGACTGGGGTATATAGGTTATGCGGGAGACTACGCTGACTGGCTGGTGCCGGAGGAATTCCAGATGAGCGCTTCCGGACCATGGGACAATTCCTGCGGTTATTTCTGGTACCGGACATTGCAGGTGCTGGGGTATACCGGCAAGAAAGTTATTAAAATAGGCGGAGTATTCCAAGTAGAAATGAATCCAAAGGGTCTGTTCGTCTGTCCGGCAGACAGAGCGCCAAGACAAAAAGATCCATCTGTAAGCTTCAGCATAGCAGACTATTACAGTTACGGCCCTAGTGGACATATTGCGAATAAACCCCAGTATAAAGACATGCTCACGGCCACGCCGCAAAATCAGAATCCAGCCAACGGGACATCAGGCTGGATGACAATGGGACAGGTGCAGCGACTGGCTAAAAAGTCTTCCGGTACCGTATTGGTCGGGGCCAGTTCCTCTGTTACAATCAACGGGACTTATAATACCAGCAATTCGCCGTATGATCCGATAAATCCACAATACACAACTAGAGTTCTACATGGCAACACCGGAAATTTTCTATTCGTAGACGGCCATGTTGCTAACCGCAAGTTTCCCCTGGGCATATCTGGAGCGCAAAGTAATTTCCTGCGTCCGTATGTATACGAAACGGAGTAACACTTAAAACAGATGGCATGATCCCGGGAGAGTTAAATTACGCCCCGTTTTTTTAACATATAGATTAACCGCGTATAATTATATTTACGCTATCGAACACATTAATATTTCGGAGAGTCCAATATATGCTTGATAAACTTTTTATTTTAAGTGCCATCAGCACTTATACAATAACTGCGCTTGCGGGTGAAAATCTGCTTTACAACGCGGGCTTTGACTTAGGTACGGCAGGCTATGCGGATGAACGCTTTATTGATGCCAAAACGAACCCGAATCTCGATTATATTCCTTTGCAAATTGACGAGTTGCCGAACTATGGCAAAACACTTCTGATCAAGAACCCCTATGCCGAAATGCTGCGCCTTTATGTAAGGGAAGTGGAATTAAAGCCGAACACGTTATACACCTTTTCCTTTGCGCTGAAAAGCGATGTCGCGAATGAGCCATTCCGGCTTTTCGTTGATTCGTGTTATATACCCAAGGGAAAAGGCGAGGATGCGCAAAGCGAGTTCAAGCAGAATGCGAACTTTGAAAGCACAAAAGAATGGAAACGCTATTCTTTCAGTTTCACCACCGACAGCAATGCAACTTTGAGATTTTGCAATTTCCGGCTTGAATTTGCCTTTAAATATGATGCAAAGCCTGCAAATATATGGCTGGACAATTTTAATTTATCTGAGGGAAAGAGTACAGAATATTCCCCTGCCGGTGAACTTGTCATGTCTGTCGAATCTTCTGAAAAACTTTATACTAAAACTACTAAACCATCGGAAGCTGAACTGCATGTTTTACTCTTCAACAATACCGCATCAGAACGCAAAGAAACTATTGTTTTAACGATTCGGAACGATACGACCGGCGAAGTAGTAACAGAGTTTAAAAGACCCGTTATTATACCAGCTGGAAACAAAACCATTTACACAGAGAAGATTCCATTAACACAATACGGGGCATATAATTTAGCGCTGACAGCTGAAGGGCGCGATCATCATACCTTGCGGTCGTTCCCCGGCTACTATGCGGTAATCGGACAGTACCATGCCGGCAAGGTTGATTTGATGAAAGATTTTGTGGTGGGTATTGACGGAGGAGCAGGCTATGTACGCAATATGGGGCCACGGCCGGGCTACAGGTCTTGCGGATTAGGAGCGAAGGAACGTATGGCTTTATTCGCCGTAATGGGCTGCCGCCTGATGCGCGACTGGGGTCATACCAGAGGGTTCAAATGGATGGATATTGAACCGGAAGCAGGCAAATACGATTTTATGCTGCCTGACCGGATGCTTAATCTCTGCGAAAAAAATAATATAGCTGTAATGCCGGTTTTGGGCGGGTGGGAATTTCTGCAATTATGGCCGACGTCATCCTTTACAAATTTTCCAAAATGGTTGCAGGATAAATCTAAAACAATCCCGGATTCAGAATTGCCGATACCGTTGTTAAAACGCTGGCCCGCGCTTAAAGTTCAACTTCCGCCGTTAGAGGACTGGCAGCGAATGATTGCGGCGCTGGCGGAACGGTATAAAGGAAGAATAACTTATTGGGAAATATTCAACGAGCCCAATTTTGGCGGTGGCGAAGGATGCCTGCCTGCCGCAACCTATATGCCTTATCTGAAAACTGCGGCTGAAACTTTACGCAAAATCAGCCCGGAGGCTAAAGTGGTGGGATTTTCAGCAACCGGAGATTTTGGGGGACGGCTCGGAACTTTTCTTGAAAACTGCTTCAAATCAGGCGGGCTGCCTTACGCAGACATCGTCTCATTTCATCCATACAGCGACCGCCAGTACGGAAAAGCGGATGTTCTGATTGCCCGGCTGAAAGAACTTATACATAAGTATTCACCAGACCGCAAAATTCCGCTGTGGAATACCGAGCTATACTATCTGCATGGTAATGAATCTAATTTTGAGGCGGGATTTTTTAAACCCAAACATCTTGCAACGCGCTTCCTACTTGATCTCGGAGAAGGAGTCGGACAAGGTACTTACTTTAATTACGATTTCCTTTTCAAGAATCTCATCGCTCCAGACTTCCCAAGCATCAAAGTGCTGTATCTTGAAAGCAGGCCGTCAGACAACTTTGTAGTGTTCAACAGCCTGGCGCGACTATTCGAAGCAGCTAAACCACAAGGCAAGATTTTGCTGCCGGATAATACTGTCGCATATTTGTATAAGAAAAATGGAAAAATTCAAGTTGCGCTTTGGAATACAGGGAAAGCGGACGATTTGCTTTTCGACCTTAAAAGTGCAAAAACAGCATCGCTCAAGACTGATCTGTTTGGCAATCCGTATACCGCGGATATAAAGATTGCGTTTAGTGATTCTCCAATCTATCTTTTTTATGACAACGACGATCTCAAAGCGATTTCAGCGGAAATAAAGGCCTTGGCAATTGCACCGCGCAATCCTGTAACGGCACGCCAGCAGCTTGAATTACCGTCCGGCGGCAGTATCGAGCTCCGGATTAACCGTCAGGAACAAGTAAAAATAGGCTGGGAAGCAACAGATGTACATTCGCCGTCGCAATGGCATGGCGCCGCTGATTCCAGCGCAACGGTAAAATTAACCAGGAACGGCAGAAAGGTCAACTTTAAGATTCAAGTCACCGACAATCAGGTGCTGACTGCGCCTGACCGTGAACCTTATGATCAGGACGGCGTAGAGTTGTTCTATGCACCTCTCACTGACTCCAAAGTTACTGAACGTGGTCAAATCGTGGTGCGTGCCGATGGCAAAGTATTTCCGATGAGCAAATCCGTGCTGCCTGACTTCCAGGTGAAAAGCGAAAGGAATGCTCAAGGATACGTTCTCGCCGGCTCGTTCACCCTGCCGGAAACTGCGCTAAAGCAGCATGCCATGCTGTTTGACGTCGCCATTGACGATGCTGATGCCGGCGACAGCGGACGCCGGACGCAGATTATCTGGGCAGGAACAACGGATAATCATCTAAGTGCCGCAAAATACGGCAAAATAATCCTGCCATAACTGCCGAATATCGTGATATGATCCGCGTTATGAAATTACCTTAGGAGTTGTAAAGAAATAAGTGGTATTTTTATACTGAGGGTATCGGGGAGAAATTTCGGGGTTGCCGGA
>CAIMFA010000863.1 GCA_903840185.1 uncultured Lentisphaeria bacterium
CTTTTAAAAGCGAATCCAATAAAAGCCTTGTAAGAAAACTGGAATCTAAAAAAGAAGCATTAGAGAAAAAAATAAGAAACGCGGAAGAATGGAAAAAGAAATATGAAGCCGGATTAAATACGCCATAACTACAAGGACATCCATCATGAAAAACTATAAGCAGCCTATTAACCGCGATAAATTCACGGTCAAGGCAATATTTATTGATGAAAAAGAGTTGATGTACGAAGCCGGAACGCCGGAGAATCACCACATCAAATGGCAGCAGATAAGTAAATCAGAATTTAAACTCCTGAAACTGCCCTGCATAAATTACGCTAAACAGTTTTTTAACTCATGGGAGAAAATATCATGCAAGCAAGAGATTATCAATCTGCTGCCATATCGGCCGCTATTGCTGAACTGAAATATAATCAGTCTACCGTTGTAGTCTGCCCGACCGGCACCGGCAAGACGGTAATTTTTGGGGAAGTAATTAAACAATGGCCGGGCCGCGTGATTGTCCTGGCACACCGCGAAGAATTGATTTTTCAGGCCGCTGCGAAGATTTATGAGATCACCGGCATTGAATGCGGAATCGAACTAGCCGGAAAGAAAAGCAACGGCAGGGAATCTGTAATCGTGGCCAGTGTTCAGTCAATGCTTAGACGGCTGGACAGATTCAACCCTGCCGACTTCTCGCTGATCATCCGGGATGAAGCTCATCACGTCACCAGCGCGACCGACCGAAAGATAATTGACCACTTCCAAAAGAATCCAAATCTTAAACTACTAGGAGTTACCGCAACCCCTGATCGCGGAGACAATCAGGCAATCGGACAGATATTTAAATCGATGGCTTTTGAGTTATCATTAACAGATGCAATGTCGCAAGGATGGCTAGTCCCGGTATATTCAAAGGCAATCTATCTTCCCGGACTTGATTTATCGCGCGCAAAAATTACCGCCGGAGAATTGAATCAAGGAGATCTGGCGGCAGAAATGGAAAAGGATGAAAACATCAAAGCCGTTACCGATTCCGCATACTGGGAAATCGGCAGCAGAAAAGCAATAGCATTTACAGCGTCAGTATTACAAGCTAAGTTAATGGTTGAAAGATTCAACCAGAAGCGGCCCAGTATGGCATTTTCCATTGACGGCAACACGCCAAACGAGGAACGCCGCCAGAAGTTGAAAGATTTTGCAGCCGGGAAGTATCAAGTCTTCTGCAACTGCGGAATCGCAACAGAAGGCTATGACTGCCCGAAATTGTCCGCAATTATCATGGCAAAACTTACCCTGGTCAGAAGTCATTATGCACAGATGGCGGGCCGCGGTCTGAGAGTGTTGCCGGATACTGTCGAAAATTGCGGCAGTCCTGAATTGCGCAAGCTGGAAATATCCAGAAGCGCAAAAAAAGACTGCCTGATTATTGACTACACCACCAATTCAATCCGACTTGAACTAATGAAATTGGCAGATATATTTGACGGCGACATGCGTCCGGACGAAAAAGTAACCAGCCATATTCTAGGCAATGGCAAAACTATAGCTCAAAGCAATAAAAGCATGTGGCAAATCAGAGGAGCAGTAAAAGGCGATATGGCATTACACAATCTAAGTCATACCGGCATGGGAAGGCTGAAACATAACTCGCTGCGGATAACCGCGCAAAAAAGTATACCCATGATCATGTTCCGGGAATTATTTCACAATTTATTTTCTACAAAGGATTAAAACAAAATGACTATGACAAAAGAAGAATACAGAGAAATGAGATCACAAAGCGGCCTGTCAATGGAAAAACTGGCCGCAAAGCTTGGCATTGCCTGGCGGACCATATGGAGGCGCGAAAAAGGTGAAAATGCCATTACGCTTGAAGCTGAACTTGCCATCAAAGAAATTGTTCGCCGCGAAAAAGCGATTCAGAAGAAAGAAAAGGCGGAATAATTCTATATGCAATTCTATATGTAGATGTGACAAAAAACGATAAAATATGTAAGTATTTGAGGCTAAAAGTTGGTGGAGGTGGGGGGAGTTGAACCCCCGTGCTGAAAAAGTATAGCGAGGACGTCTACATGCTTGTTCCATCTTTCTGAGTTTATCGTCCCTACGCTGAGCCAACGGACGGGGCCTGCTTCAAGACTAGCCTTCCTGTTTTCTTGTTGCCAAACCGAAAGGCGGGGTTTGACAACCAGGGCGCTGCTTACGCCTCTATCCCTTAGCGTCCGTCAGAGTAGAGACGTGGCCGACTTAAGCAGCCAATGCGTATTCTTCGTTCGCAATTATGTTTTTGATCGATATTTTGCGAGGCCAACGATCATCCTCGGCATGCAGTCAACACATAACTGATCCAGGCGAATCCGGATCACCCCCATGTGACCTTGGCAGGTTGAAGAAATATTATACTCCTGCCACATATATATTATACAGCATTCACTGTCCCGGCGCAAGGCTGGTGTTATAAAAACAGCAACAAAGATATAATGGCGGTTGTGTTTTGATTCGTTATGGAGTTTTCTTGGGAGCC
>CAIMFA010000864.1 GCA_903840185.1 uncultured Lentisphaeria bacterium
AGTGACTGTCCAAAATGAGGGTAACCGGTGTCCAAAATGGTGTTTGAAAGTCATATAGAACCTGAAACGTGTTGTGCTCAACCGGTCTCTAATGTCTCAGGAATGAAGCCGTTGCTGCCGCACGACGGGAGGAATGGGAAGAATGAAAATAATGTGGTATATGCTCAGGCACTCTCTAAAAACCCGGAATGCGGAAAGCGGCTGAATATTTTCCTTAATGATGTTTGCGCGTGAAATTGAAAAGCGGCTGAAAAGCCGTATTGTAATTAGATATTTAAACAACCTGATGTGAGGTTATTATGATAAAAGGATTGACCGGCACGATATTTACCGGTATGATGTTGGCAGCTTTATTTCTTACCGGCTGCGGCGAAAGTGATTCTTCAGCTAAAATGAAGACTATCGGGATCAATCAGTACATGGAACACCCGCTGCTGGAACAAGCGCGAGAAGGCATGATGCTCGAACTGAATAAACTTGGGATCAATGAGCAGAACGGTTATAAAATCATTTACCGGAATGCCGGCGGAGATCAGCCGACCGCTGTTCAAATCAGCAATCAGCTGGTCAACCAGAAAGTTGACATGATTGTGGCTATCGCCACCCCGGCGGCTCAATCAGCCTGTAAAGCCACTAAAACCATTCCGGTGATTTATACGACTATTACTGACCCGGTCGCTTCCGGACTGGCGGACAGCGAGAACGCGCCCGGCGGCAACAAAACCGGAGTAAGCGACCGCTGGCCCTATGACAAACAAATTGCCCTGATCAAAAAATTATGTCCGGACGCCAAAACTGTCGGTATCATTCTGAATCCGTCAGAATCAAACTCTGAAGCCAGCATGAAATATATCCGTCCTGAGCTGAAGAAAAACGGCTTGAAATGGCTCGAAGTGCCGGTCGCCAACTCTTCAGAGGTCATGGGTGCCGCCCGCAGTCTGGTCGGACGCTGCGACGCCATCTATTCCCCGCCGGACAATACCGTTGTCGCCGCGGCCTCAACTCTGGTTAAAGTTGCCAATGAAAATAAAATTCCGTTCTTTGCCGGCAATGTTTCAACCGTGGAACTGGGCGCAATCGCAACTTACGGCAACAACTACTATCAGATCGGGGCGGCCACCGCCAGGCTTATCGCGAAAGTATTTAAGGAAAATGTCAAAGCTGTCGGAAGCCTGCCGGTGATTGTGGATTCTGACGCTGAACTCGTAATCAACCGTAGTGCGGCTCAGAAGCAGGGCGTGAAGATTCCTGAAGAACTGCTGAAACAGGCGAAAAAAGTATATTAACGGAGCATGATGAGCATAAATGATTTGATTCCGATACTTGGCAGCGTGCTGGAACTGTCCAGTATTTACAGCATTGTGACGCTGGGGCTGGTCTTCTCTTTCCGGATGGTCGGATTTGCCGACTTGACCATTGAGTCTTCTTTCACCACCGGAGCCGCGATTTACGCAGTACTGATAACTCAGACTTCAACGTCCCCTTTTATTGCGCTGGCGCTGGCCGGCGCGGCTGGTTCCGCCGCCGGAGTCTGCACCGCGCTGCTGCATGTGAAGGGGAACATCAGCCGCCTGCTGGCCGGAATCATCATGATGACAATTCTTTATTCCGTCAACCTCCAGATCATGGGCAAAGGCAACCTGCAGCTCGTAAATACCGTCACCATATTTGATGCGATACCGGCCAGCCTGCGCCCGGTCTGCATGCTGCTGCTCGCGCTGCTGATCTATGCCGCCTCTTTTCTACTGCTGAAAACTCACTTCGGCTATTTGCTGCGAACCTCCGGGGAAAACCCTTCTGTTGTGGAAAAACTCGGGTACCGGGCGGGCGGCTTTGTGATCCTGGGACTGGTAATCTCCAATGCGTTGACCTCATTTTCCGGGGCTATTGCCGCTCAATACTATGGCTATTCCGATGTCGGTATGGGAACCGGGTTGATCGTGGCCGTCTTTGCCGCGCTGATTTTAGGTGAATCCGTCTGCGCCCCCAAATCCATTTTCCGGCTGCTGGCGGCCGCGTTTATCGGCTCCATCCTCTACCGCCTGGCATTTGAGATCGGCCTGCGCATGAATATTCACCCGTGGAACCTGCGGATCGCGGTAGGACTGCTGCTGGCGGTCGCCTTAGTGCTGAAGCAGGCCATCAACCGGAAGCACAGCAAATTATTTGTGGGGACCGGCGGAATATGATCAGACTGGAAAATATCAATGTAACATTCGGCAAGGGAACTGAAACCGAAGTACGCGCCCTGGACATTCCGGCATTGGAACTCTTTGAAGGCAGCTGGAACAACGTGATCGGCCCGAACGGTTCCGGCAAATCCACGCTGCTGAAGGTCATCTGCGGCCAGATATTATCGCTGGAAGGCAAAATCTTCATCACCGGAAAAAATATTACCGGTTCAGGGGCAAGCAAGCGCTTCGATTATGTTCAAATGATTGAGCAGGATCCCAGGAATAACACCGTGGCGTCAATGACGATTGAAGAAAACCTCCGGCTGTACGCGTTCCGCAAGGGCACCCCGTCATTATCCGGACTGAAATCCGGCAGTATAGTAGAAATCCGCAAACTGCTGGCAAGATTTGATATGGGGCTGGAGGACAGGCTGCACTCGCAGGCCGGACTGCTTTCCGGCGGACAGCGGCAGGCGGTGGCCGTCGCCGCGGTGCTGCTGCGCAATCCCAAAATCCTGCTGCTGGATGAATTCACCGCCGCCATTGACCCGAAAACCGCGCCCAGGCTGCTCAATATCGTAAAGCAGCTGGCGGCCGATTTCAATATTACTGTAATCATGGTTTCCCATGACCTGGAACAGGTAATCGACTCCGGCGACAGAATCTTTATCCTGTCTTCCGGCAGGGTTGCGGAAGATATATCAACAGCCTCCGCCAAAATCACCAAAGCCGAATTAGTCGCTAAATATACACATATTCTTGAGGAGGAAGGCGTACTCTGATAATGTCTAATTCAAAAAACTCTTGACATTATTGATTTCAGGCTGTATAATGCTTATTAAGAGTCAGTGATATAACGGGATTGAGCCATTAGCGCCCCCGCATTGATCTCCAATATCATATGTTATCACTGACTCCTTAAACCTATCCACTGAATTATTAATCCGCCTTTATCTGGATAATTTTACCGCCGATAGACTGGACTTTTTCAGTAATGTTCTCATAACCGCGGGCAATAACGTCACCGGCGTGAATGATGCTGGTGCCTTTGGCGCACATGGCCGCAATCAGCATGGCCATTCCGGCGCGAATGTCCGGGCTGGACATGGAAGTACCATGCAGATGAGCAGGGCCGTTAATCACTACGCGGTGCGGGTCGCAGACGATGGCGTTGGCTCCCATGCCGATCAGGCGGTCGACAAAGTAAATACGGCTTTCAAACATCTTTTCAAAAAACAGCACGGAACCTTTCGATTGGGTGGCGGTAACAATGGCGCAGCTCATCATATCACTGGGAAATTGCGGCCATGGGCCGTCGGAAATAACCGGAGTATGGCCGCCGAAATCGGTTTTTACCTTTGGCTTCTGTCCGCCCGGCAGAAAAATGCAGTCAGGACGCAGTTCCATGACTATGCCGAGACGTTCAAAAACGCGGCGGATCATCCAGTAGTGCCGGGGAACGGTGCCTTTGATAAGCAGTTCGCCGCCTGTGGATGCCCCCATGGCGATAAAACTGCCGGCTTCAATATGATCGCCCTGGATGCCGTGTTCAGCACCGTGAAGCGTTTCAACGCCGTCGATAATGAGGGTATTGCTGCCGAGTCCTGAGATTTTTGCCCCCATTTTGATTAAAAGTTCGGCAAGGTCGGTAACGTGCGGTTCAGATGCGGCATTACGGATGATAGTCTGGCCTTCAGCGGTAACGGCAGTCATCAGAATGTGTTCAGTGGCGGTAACGCTGGCTTCGTCGAGAAACAAGTCTCTGCCCTTCAACCGTTCATGCGCGGAAAATTTGAAAGTCAGCCCGTCGGCATTGATATTGACACCCAGTGTCCGCAGTCCGTAAAAGTGGCCGTCCAGCCTGCGCCGTCCGATAATATCGCCGCCGGGAGGCCACAATTCGGCTTTTCCGGCACGGACTGCCAGCGGTCCGGCCAGCAGAATGGATGTTCTGACTTTAGAGCACCAGCTTTGCGGAATGACGGTGGTCCTGATATTACCCGCCTTCAGCCGTAAAACATGATTATCAAACGAGACTTCGACGCCGAGATGGGCGACGATTTCCAGCATGACTTTTACATCAATAATATCAGGCACATTGCTGAGGGTGATTTCTTCACTGGTGAGCAGCGCAGCCGCAATCATCGGCAGCACAGCGTTTTTATTCCCGCCTATCGTAATTTCGCCTTTAACCGGCGCTCGACCTTCAATCTTCAAGCTTTTCATTAAACTACTCTGATTCTTTAATTCGTGTGGTTAAAATTGTATCATGCAATAATAAGTCTTAACGGCGCAATATTTCAAGCCGCAAAACAGAATTTCCGCAAGTAATAATCCGGACAATCAACGTTAAAACGAAAAAACTCCCGGAACTGTTCAGCGCCGGGAGTTTTATTACTAATCAGCTGTCCGGTTATCCGTTGCAGCAACCGCCGCCGCAATTGCAGCCGCAGCCGAAATATTTCTTGATAGTTTCCACCACCAGCTCAGGTGTGAAACCAAATTTTTCAGCAAGCACGCTATACGGAGCGGATGCGCCGAATGTATCCATTCCAATCGCCAGCCCGTCTCTGCCGACAAAACGATGCCAGCCGAAAGTACTGCCGGCTTCAATCGAAACACGGTTCAGACAGTAACTGGGCAGAACTGATTCCTGATAGTCAACATCCTGCTTCAGGAAAAGTTCCTGAGACGGCATGGAAACTACCCTGACCTTAATACCTTTAGCCCGGATCAAATCAGCGGCTTTCAGCGCCAGATTGACTTCGGAACCGGTGGCAATCATGATCATATCGAAATCTTCATCATCACTGAGCACATAAGCGCCCTTCGCAAGATCAACCCTGCCGGCCATTTCCGGGGGGAACGGCGCGAGATCCTGGCGGGTCAGCAGAATTGCGACCGGTCCTTTAGCCTGCAGCGCAGCAGCCCAGGCGTGAGCTACTTCATGGGCTTCCGCCGGACGAAGCACGGTAACACCGGGAATCGAACGCAGCATCGCCATCTGTTCAATCGGTTCATGAGTCGGGCCGTCTTCGCCGACATAGAATGAGTCATGGGTGAATACATAGATCTCATGCAGTCCCTGAATCGAAGCCAGGCGGATTGCCGGTTTCATATAATCAGAGAACACGAAGAAAGTGGAGGTGTACGGAATGATTGTTTCATACAAGGCCATACCGTTGCCCGCCATCCCCATCGCCAGTTCGCGGACGCCGAAATGGAAATTGCAGCCGCCGCGGTTTTCAGGATTAAAATCGGCTCCGCCCTTGATATCAGTCTTGGTGGACGGCGCGAGGTCGGCAGCACCGCCAATAAGCGACGGCACGAGCGCGGCGGCGCGCTGAAGCACTTCACCGCCGGAAGCGCGGCTGGCAATCGGCTTGCTGACCGGAGTCACTTTAAGCAGCTCTTCCAGAATATTTTCCGGAACTGTACGATTGAGCATTTTGGAAATGAGTTCGGCCTTGTCAGGATTGTCATTGATATACGCCTGGAACTTCTTGTCCCATGCTGCCGCTTCAGTTACGAGAGACTCGACGCGTTTGTCGATGAATGCTTTGACTTCAGGCATGACAAAGAAAGGTTCCGCGGGCATGCCGAGATTCTTCTTGACGGCTTCGACTTCTTCCACGCCGAGCGGTTCGCCGTGCGCTGAAGATTTGCCCTGTTTATTGGGTGAGCCGAAACCGATCTTAGTTTTGCCGATGATCAATGTCGGGCGGCCGTCGGAGACAACCGCTTCTGCCAGTGCTTTATCACACTGTTCGATATCATTGGCATTGGCGACATTGATTACGCGCCATTCGTATGCGGTAAATCTGGCACCGACGTTTTCAGAGAATGCGAGGTTGGTTGAACCTTCGATGGTAATTGAATTATCGTCATAAAAACAAATCAGGTTATCAAGTTTCTGATGTCCGGCCAGCGAGGCGGCTTCCGCGGTCGCGCCTTCCATCATGCAGCCGTCGCCGCAGATGATGAATATCTTGTTGTCAACCAGGCCGGTCTTGTCCAGACCGGTTTTGGCCGCGAAGTATTTGTTCGCCATGGACATCCCGACGGCGGAGGCAAAACCGCTGCCCAGCGGGCCGGTGGTGATATCGGCTCCGGCTGTATGATTATATTCCGGATGTCCCGGAGTCTTGCTGCCCCACTGTCTGAACGACTTTAGTTCATCCATTGACAAGCCGTAATTGAACAGGTGAAGCAGTGAATATTCCAGCATGGAACCGTGTCCGGCGGAAAGGATGAATCTGTCGCGTCCCAGCCATTTCGGATTCCCTGGATTGTGTTTCATGTACTTGTACCACATGGTGAAAGCGATGTCGGCGCATCCCATCGGCATGCCGGGGTGCCCTGATTTAGCTTTCTGAACAGCTTCAGCAGACAATACGCGAATCGTATTCGCCGCCAGTTTTGACAATTGCAAGTCTAACATCTTCTAAACATCCTTTCTTTTTATTGAATCTGATTGGAAATTTTAACTTATTAAGATAATTTCATTAGGGAACATTTACAAACGATAAATTAAGCAGATAATGAAAAACTGACAGGCAAATAAGCGCCTGATTATAGTAACAATATAAAAAAGGTTTATGCACGAAAAATGGCGGAACGGTTCATCACATCCACACTTAATAAAAAAGACGCAACCCGTGACAATACGCTAAGACCGTTAAAGTTTTCCGACTTTCCCGGACAGGTAAAAGTTAAGGAAAGAGTCGAGCTCTATGTTGAAGCCGCCAAAGGCAGAAATGAACCGCTCGGGCATCTGCTGCTCAGCGGACCGCCGGGACTCGGCAAAACCACCCTCGCCTACATCATCGCGCACGAAAAAGGCGCTAATATAAAATCATCCAGCGGGCCGGTGATTGAAAAGCCGGGCGACCTGGCCGGACTCCTGACCTCGCTTGAAGAAGGCGACATCCTGTTCATTGACGAGATACACCGTTTGAATACTACAGTGGAAGAGTATCTTTACAGCGCAATGGAGGATTTCTTCATTGACATTATGATTGATCAGGGTCCCGGAGCGCGCTCGGTACGGCTGAACGTTCCCCGCTTCACTCTGCTCGGCGCAACTACCCGCCAGGGCATGTTGTCCGCACCGCTGCGTTCGCGTTTCGCCCTCGCCTGCCGGCTGGATTATTACAAGGTGGAAGACCTGGAAACCATTATCTGCCGATCCGCCGGCATTCTTGGCATTGCGATAGATCAGGAGGGTGCGCACGAAATCGCGCGCCGCTGCCGCGGCACCCCGCGTATTGCCAACAATCTGCTGTGCTGGGCCAGAGATTATGCCCAGGTCAGGGCGGACAGCGCCATAACCGGCCAAACCGCATCCGCCGCACTGACCATGCTTGATATTGACAATGAAGGCCTGGACGAAATGGACAACCGGATACTGGAAGTAATTATTCAGAATTACAACGGCGGTCCGGTCGGGATCAAGACCATTTCCGTGGCGGTAAGTGAAGACGAAGGCACTATTGAAGATGTCTACGAACCGTTTCTGATTCAGGAGGGCTATCTGATGCGCACTCCGCAGGGACGCGTGGCAACCAATAAAGCCAGAGAGAAACTCGGGCTGCCGCCGGTGCATAACCGCAAATCAAAATCTGATTCCGCCCAGCCCGAACTCTTTCAGTAATTTCAGCCATTGTCCATGATGCGGACAAGGGCATAATTTATAACCCTTTAGAATTTCAGCGCCATAATGCCTGGTTCAGGCAGCGAACAGTTAACAACATACCCTGCACCGGCAACAGCTACAGTCGTTTGAATAGACTGGCCGTTAAAACTGGCCGACACCGGTTTGCGGTCCAGCCTGAATTCAAAATCTCCGCGATGAGCCAGTTGCAACATTAATTCGTCTTTATCTCCGTTGACTTGAACAACCTGAATATTACTGTCCAGCAGTTGCGGGATTACTTTATCCTGCCGGTTCAATGCAAAGAGACGGCTGGAATGAGGGGGCATTTCCACTGCGAAACCGCCTTGTCCAACAGAAACGGCATTGTTGTCCCATACATCGCTCATGAGATATGAGCCATCCGTCAAGCCGAGTTCAGTAAAACTGAACCCTATTTCCTGCGCAGTATCCTGAGTATTAAACAGCGCAACGGTGCGCAATGGCAGTCGCGGATTGTCTTCCAGCAGCGAAAAGTGCGGGCTTTTCAGATACCACACCGCCGGCGCATCGTCTGTCTCGCGGTAATGATGACCAGCAAAATATACGTTCTGTCCGTTATTTGGACAGCATACCGTCTTCTTAAGGATATTGAATCGCGGATTGTCCTGCGGTTCGTTGTACAGCCAGCCGGCGATCTCCACCATCGACCTGGAAATCAGACAGTAATTGATGCATAGCATCGCTTCCGTATCTGTCAGGCCTGGAAACAGTCCGACTGAATCGCTGTTCGGCACAATCAGGTCGCCGATCTGCAGGGCAAAACACGCAGTGCCCCATAGAAAATTGGTTTTAACATGCTCCCAGTTGCCGGAACCGATATCAATCCCGTAACGATAATTCGTAAAGAATTCTCCCAGGAACGGGTTGGCCATAACGATATCGCAGCCGGTCTGGAGATAGCCGTCCGCCGGTATCCGTTTCCGTATTTCTTTCAGCCACCAGTCGCGCCACTGATATCCGGAGCAATCTTTATATGCCAGCAAAGCATGACTGTCCTCAAACACATACGACCAGAAGTCATGTTTGACTCCGCAGAAGCCGGACTCATTCAGAAAATAGTCGAAAGCCCGGCACATATATTCCCTGACTTCCGGCTTACTGACATCCAGAACCCGGCGGTCAGGAGTGCGGTAGGAATAATCAATGAACCAGTCCAGGTGGTCTTTAACCAGCGGAACAGCCTTCGGCAGCGAGCCGCCGATCCAGACCGCCGGTTTCAATCCGGTCTGCCTGACTTTATCGGTAAAATCTTTTAATCCGGCAGGAAATTTGTCTTTCGCCACTCCCGCATCCCCTTCATAAGGCATCCCCAGGCCGTGAGCTCCATTTTCGCTGGTGGCAAGCGCCGCATATCCATCGTCCACCTGCATCCACTTGACCATCGGAAAGTTTTCTGCCAGAAATTCAGCCGTCTTGAGCATTTTTTCCTGCGTAATATCGCGAAAAATACCATCATTCCAGGATCCCCATACCAGTGAATGCCGATTGATGTCAGTTGAGCCGTACATCGGCGGAAGCTTTTTCCTTAAAACGGCAGCGTAACGCGCAAATATTGCCTGCAAATCATCCGCCCGGTCAACCGTCCCCAGATACCATGTGTCTTTAAGCACTGCACCGGCCTTAAAATCCAGATGGGAGATGGCCTTGAAAGATGATAATATATCAAGGCGGATAGCGTCCGCGTCATGCTGAACCAGATAATTATGAAAAAACACCCGCTGGCTGAGTGTACCATGAACCAGTCCTTTTTTACTATTATAATTAGAGAGCAAAATTGCCGGGAACGGCTGGTACGGCGAAGCGCCGATCCGGTCAGATACCACGCCGGGATCAGCCCAGCGGTTACCGGCCAGCGTATCGAACTCCGACGACTGCGCCATATCCTGTGTCCGCTTCAAATCAATTTCGATTCCCATCCGGCTGTAGATCCGGGGATTTTCCACATGGTAAAAATAATCATCAGCCGCAACCGCATCAAATGTTATTCCGCCAAGTTCAAGGCCGAGTTCAGTCAATTCCTGTGTCCGGCTGCTGAGATTGCGGATCGAGCGTTCAGCAGTTAATTCCTCCTCCCCAATCGAAATAAAAAAATCCTCTTTAAACAGCGCGTCATATTCGAATGTCAGATGTATCAGGCGTTTTTTTAAATTAACTCTTTCGGCATGGCGGTCCGGTGTTATCTTTTTGCCAGATACAATCGCATACGGTTTAAATGTAATAGCATTGGAATTTTCCAGGCACGAACGCATCAATTCACTAAATTCATTCATCTAAATATTTCCATATTGTTTTAAATTAATCATTGGTGATGATATTGAAGTAATATAATAAGGCCCATGGGGAGTTAAGTCAACAAAATCATAAACTGGTATACTTGTGAGCGTGTAAATTAAATTTAGAGGTACGGTTCTTAATTGCCGTAACGGTCTCGTCAATACTCATTTCTCCGTCAAAAAAGCGGCCAAACACCGGATTCAGCACCCTCCCCTGCGCGTCCGCACTAAAAAAGCGGCTTTCATAAAAATATTCCGCGGTATTTACCTCGTCCAGCATTCCTGGATAGTCAATCCGGTATTTTTCCCGGATTATGGACAAAGCGTCAGTCTGGCCGTAAAACGGCAGCATCAAACACTGTTCCGCCAGTATCCGCTGCCCTTGATCTGAAATAAAAAATTCGCCTGCAGCCAGCATTGACGTCCGATCTTTCCGGCGTTTCCCGAAAGCCAGCAGCCGCGGCAGAAGTTGTACTCCACCGGCAGTTGAAATACTGTTTGTGGTAAAAAAGACATTTTTCCCCAGACTGGCGGACGCAACCGGCATGAACTGGGAGAAAAATTCACAAATAAGCGATCTGTTGCTCAGGAAGTTTTTAAAATCCTGAATCGAATCCAACCCCAGACGCCGGGTGACATCAGAACGCAGAAATTCCAGGAACGCTTTCACTTCTTCAAAATCCAGATTTACACATTCCGCACCAATGATTCGACGCTCTATCCTGAATAAGTGGTTATGCAAAGAATGCAGTACAGGATTGACTGCCAGGCCGGGCGCAATCTTCCGGCATTGCCGGATCCATGCCGCCAGACACCGCCAATCCGACCGGTGCGGCGGTTCCGGCAGATGGTATGCTTTGACTATTTCCATATTAATCCCGCGCAAACACCCAATCAGGCCGACCGGCAATACATCGTAACCGCCGGATTCCGAGGCGCAAAACTGGCGGACACGGCGCACCAATACTGAATTCAGGCAATTCCACGCGCCGGCGTCAAACCACACTGAAGGCAGCCCGTCACAGCGCAATTCCGGCATGAATTTCAAGTTAAATACCGATACCAGCGCCAGATCCCATTGTCCGGTGCGCATGGTGACGGCCGGAACATTGAATTTGCAGATGATTTTGATACCCGGATTGGCGCGTTCGAGCGCGGTGAAGAATAAACGCCAGCCCGCCACCTGCTCCGGCAGCAGATCATCAACACAGAAAACCAGTTCCTCTGGATTAGTTTTTCCGTGCTGCGTACTGGGAGCGGATTTCCCGCCAGCCACAAACGTTCCACGCTGGGGAAATTGCACAAGAATACCACGTTCACAAAGCTTTTTGACTGCACGGCGCACCGTCAGCCGCTGCACTTCAAAGATTCCGGCCAACTGCCGCTCGGAAATGAGTTTCTGCCCCGGGGTCAAACCGCTATCGGCGATATGACGGACTATCGCAGTGATAATTGCGTCCTGCTTCTTCCGTGATCTTTTGCCTGG
>CAIMFA010000865.1 GCA_903840185.1 uncultured Lentisphaeria bacterium
ATGCAGTCCGGCGGTATCTGGATTCCGGTTTTTCCGGATACTTCGGGCCGGGTTTTTAAAATATAGAGATCAAGCAGCATTTTGATTTGCGCCTGTTTTTCATGAAGCTCAACCTCCCATCGCGAAATGAACAAGTCGGGTGTCATGGCATTGAATGCCACAGTGTCCAGTCCGTAATACCGGGCTATATATTGAGCTCTGGCATTATGAAGCTCCTGGGAAATAATGGTGAATTTCTTCAATCCGAGCAATTCTTTGGCCCGGATAATTGAGTCCAGGGTGCGGTTGCCGTTTTTGTCGGATAAAATTGCCGATTCCGGAATGCCGCGTTTGTGCAAAGCATTTTTCATATCCGCGATTTCGTCATAACTTGTTTCCGGATCATCTGTGCCGCTGATCAGCAGATATTTTACTTTGCCTTTCTTATATAATTTTACTGCCGCTTCGATCCGGTAGGAAAAATAATCATTCGGAACATTGTGGTCAGTTCTGGAAGTTCCCAGGATCATTGCAACGTCATTATATGGAATTGACTCAAGCGAATCATAAAGGAACTGTCCGGTTTGGCTGTTGACATGCCATGAGCAGAGCATTATGAATGAGAAAAATACTGACATCCCCGCAATGCAGCAGTAGAAAATCCGTTTTTCCCATAATGAACTTCTTTTCAATTTAAAATGCAAAGTTAATATCTCCGCAAATATATACTTATACTATAACTAGGAAGATATACGCTTATCAGGATTATTTCAACAGGATTTCATAGTGCGATTTTTATTTTTTAATTTGTACATAAGTTATAATGCGATATTTTAACAGAGTTATCCGGCTTTATAAAACAGGAACTTTATGAAAACTACTTATGACTGCATTCCATGTATTGTTTCGCATATCGTCCATGTCGCCAAAATGGTGACGATGGATGATGATCTCCGCCGTGAAATAATAAAAAAGACTCTGGCGGAAGTCGTGGATGCGGATTTTTCAATCACTCCGCCTGAACAGGCGCGTTTATTCCATAAAATAATCAGGAAAGTCACCGGAGTTAACGATCCGTATCGTGAAGTCAAAGATTGTTCGACTAAATTTGCGCTGGAACTGCTGCCGTTTTTCCGGGATGTGATTGCTACTAAAAGCGACCGTTTTGACGCCATTGTCCGTCTGGTTATCGGCGGCAATATCATCGATTACGGCGCGGACAAGGATTTTCAACTGGATTCCGCAAAACAGAAAATTCTTGATGTGTTTGATATGCCGCTGGATATGGATGCTGTCAGGCAGCTTGAACACGCCATGAATTCCGCGAAGACGATTCTGTATATCGCTGATAATTGCGGCGAAGCGGTTTTCGACCGGCTGCTGATTGAACCTTACCGCGAAAAGATCATCCTGGGAGTGCGCGGCGAGCCGATCCTTAATGACATTACGATGCGGGAAGTCGCGGAATCCGGACTTGAAGGACTGCCGGTCAGAATTGTTGATACGGGAGACATGACGCCGGGGGTGTCCATAAACCATTCCAGCCGTGAATTCATGGATGAAATGTTCAACGCCGACCTGGTGGTGGCTAAAGGGCAGGGGAACTTTGAAACGCTCAGTGATTATGACCGCCCGATTTTTTTCCTGCTGCGCAGCAAGTGCAAAGTGATCTCAGCTCTGCTCGGCGGCGGCGAACTGGGAAGTCTGCACGTTATTCCGAAAAATATATGAAAAATTTAATTATCATACTCTTTGCAGTAGTCAACAGCTTGTTGATTCAAGGCTGCGTTTCAACTCAGGACGTGACGGCGAAAAATTCGCCGTTTAACAGTAATCAATCCAACAGAGGAGACGGAAAGATGACAGAATTGAAACATGGTGATGCGGCTCCTGATTTTTGTCTGAAGGATCAGGATGGCAAAACTGTCAAGTTGTCGGATTTTAAAGGCCGGAAACTGCTGCTCTATTTTTACCCCAAGGCTGATACTCCCGGATGTACCGCGCAGGCGTGTTCAATCCGGGATTCTTTCAAGAATTTGACCGGCAAAGGGGTTGCCTCTGCCGGTATCAGTCCGGACAAGGTTAACGAACAGAAGAAATTTGCCGGAAAATTCGATCTGCCATTCCAGCTGCTGGCGGACGAGGAGCATAAAGTCGCCGACGCTTATGGCGTATGGGGGGAAAAATCCATGTACGGGAAAACGTATATGGGCATAATCCGCTCGTCATTCCTGATTGATGAAAAAGGCGTTATCATTCAAGCATGGTACAAAGTGAAGCCGGAAGATACCGTTCCCAATGCCATTGCCGCGCTTAAGTAAAAGTTTAACCACAGACACAAAGACACAGAGAAATCTTTTTTTACAAAGCAAGAACAGCCAGACTTATATATACAGGCTGTTAAAATTTGTCAGCATGCTCTGTGCCTTTGTGTCTGTGGTTAATTAAAAAGGTTGGAGATCGAAAAATGTCAGAATTGAAACCCGGCGATATTGCGCCTGACTTCGCATTAAAAGATCAGGATGGTAAAACTGTTAGACTGTCGGATTTTAAAGGCGGAAAACTGCTGCTTTATTTCTATCCCAGAGCGGAAACTCCCGGTTGTGTCATGCAGGCATGTTCAATCAGAAATGCGTTTCAGGAACTGAGCGACAGCGGGGTTGCCGCTGTCGGCATCAGCCCGGATGCCGTAAATGCGCAGAAGAAGTTTGCCGGCAGATACAACCTGCCTTTTCAACTGCTGACTGACGAAGGGCACAAAGTCGCCGATGCTTACGGCGTGTGGGGTGAAAGCACGATATTGTTTATAAAATACACCGGCATCATCCGTTCTTCATTTCTGATTGATGAAAACGGCAAAGTCATTCAGGCATGGTACAAAGTAAAACCACTGGATACCGTACCAAACGCCATTGCCGCGCTGAAATAATGTAAAATCAGGAGCCATAATTTTGACTCCTGACTCTACTTGCTTCAGCTTTTCTTATACATCGGCGAATCGAGTCCGAACATAACTTTTTTCAGGTCTAGATAGTAAAGATAATCATCAGGAGTTACGTTCGGCGGACAGCGGTGATCGCAGAACGGGATGTAGCCGCCGCGTTCGACATACGGAACCAGGGTTTTCATATATTCTTTAATCGCTTTTCTGCCGTGCCCAAGCTGGATTTTATCGAATCCACCCATGATCCGCAGCCCGGGATTCTGGTCCAGCAGTTCGCCGGGATGCGCACAACCCATTACTTCAAAAGGGAACAGACAGTTGATGCCGCCTTCCATGAAGTATGGCAGAATCGGACGGACATCGCCGTCGCAGTCAGAGTACCAGACGTCAATGCCGTGCGCTTTCAGTTTCTTATTGATGCGTTTGTAGCGCGGCGTGACAACGTCGCGAAAGAAGTCAACCGAAACGATCGGGCCGTTTTTGAAACAGATATCTTCCCAGCCGGCGGCAAAATCGAATTTGAAATGCGGCAGCATCTGGTCGAGGTAGTCTTCGACCAGCAGGCAGCAGGTTTCCACCATGTCCTCCACCATTTCCGGATAGTCGAATGTGGCATACGCCAGGCCTTCAAAGGTCAGCATATCGCGGATTCTGCCGATCATGGAACCTGTCCAGATGCCCAGCGGATAATCGCGGTTGTCCGGGTGATCCGCTTTGAGTTTGGCGATATCTACTTTTCGGGCAGGATCATCCAGCCGCAAACGCTCAGCTTTGCATTTTTTCCAGTCTTCCGGAGTGACAATACTGGATTTCAAGTAATGTGGAATGGACGAGCCTTGACCGCTTTTCGGCACTTCCGCCAGTAACCCGTCGCCGTTCATAATTACATTGACGTCATCGCGTTCTTCGACCACTTTGTGTTCAAATACCGGATGCAGCCAGCTGTTGCCGCCGATGACGGCGATTTTATCAAAATTGAAGAAAATATCGGCTTCGGCATTGTTTTTAATCCCGTTGTCGCGTAACAGCGGCCATTCGGTAAAGTTTTCGTCCCAGTAGCCGAATTCCATATTAAAACAGCGGTCAACGCTTTGAAAGTGCATTTGACGGTTGAAGCGCTCACGGTCGGTCATCCGGCCTTCCCATTTTTCCAGTATCGGTTTTATTGGCATATTGTCTAAATCCTCGGTAAAAATTGTTATATATACAATAATAATATATTATTGAGATTTGTAAATGTATAAAAATCGCAATATGATATACCATCGTAATATTAGGTGAAAAAAATGAAGATTTTAAGGACTGAAGATGTTTATCCAGTTGTAAAAGTTGCTAATTACATAGCGCTGGAAGGCACAAGACCACAATGCTGGCCTCGACGGCGCATTCCGGATTTTGAACTGATATTGTCAATTCGCGGCGAGTTTGAATTTATCAACCACGAAACCGGGGAAAAGGCTGTTCAGCCGCCGGGATCGGTGCTGGTAATTCTGCCCAGGGAATTACATTCTTACAGCCTGATTTCAAGTAAAGGTTTTTTCAGCTGCATTCATTGCGAACTTATACCTGACGGCATTTTTGCCGACGGGGATTATTCGCCGGAACCATTTCCGCGGCGGATAACCATGACCGGAGGCGGCGAATTTCCAGACTTGTTCCGCCGTGCAGCTATTACTGCTTCGCAGTCCGGACGTTTCAGCGAAGAAATCCGCAATACGATTGTCCGTGAAATCTGGCTGCGCCTTGCGGAAAGATGGCTGTCATCCGCCGGAGAAGAGAAAAATATCCGGCTGGATGAAATGGTGAACTATCTGAATGACAACCTGACCGCTCATCCCGGTCGCTCCGAACTGGCGAGGAAATTCCACCTTACCCCGCAGCATATCAATCTTATTTTCAAAAAGGAACTGGGGATTGCTCCCACCGGCTATGTCCATCGCGAACTTGCCCGCGCCGGTTATCGCATGTTGCACGAAGAAGGATTAAGTGTCAAAGAAACCGCCGACCGTCTGGGGTTCTCCAGCCAATTCTATTTCTCCAGAGTCTTCAAAAGCGTCTTCGGCATCCCCCCGACATCAGCATGAATTTGATGATATGCTTAAAACCTTTCTCTGTTTGTAAGGTCAGGGAATGACGTTTTGATTGGATTTATTTGAAAAGCGATAAAAATATTGATAATCATCCATCCTGCATTTGTGGAGTTCGCGGAAAAATGTATATTTAGATAAATAAAATATCTATGGATGAGGTCTGACTATGTCCGATGAACTTAAAAAACTGAGCCCCGGATCATTGTGGAATATTTTTAGCGATATTTGCTCGTTACCTCATCCTTCCGGTCATGAAGCGGCATTGCGGGATTTTCTGAAAAAGCGGGCGGAAGACGCCGGCTTGAAAGCTGTGGTTGACAAGGCCGGCAATATGTTAGTCGAAAAACCAGCCTCTCACGGAATGGAGAAACACAAGGCGGTTATTTTGCAGTCCCACCTTGATATGGTTCCGCAGAAGAACAGCGATACAAAATTTGATTTTTTAAAAGATCCGGTAAAAACACATATTGACGGCGACGTGGTCAAGGCTGAGCATACCACGCTTGGAGCGGATAATGGTATTGGCGTTGCCGCGATGACGGCGCTGCTGCTGGATAAAGATATTCAGCATGGGCCGCTTAAAATGCTGTTCACAGTGGAAGAGGAAACCGGATTGATCGGGGCGGGTAAACTTTCCCCCGGTTTCCTTGATGGCGACATCCTGATAAATCTTGACTCAGAGGAAGAACATCGTGTTTTTATCGGCTGTGCGGGCGGAGTGCGCTCGAATCATGAATTTACTGCTGAATATGAGGTTGCGCCGCCGCGCAATACCGCACTGAACATCCGGGTTTCCGGGCTTAAAGGCGGTCATTCCGGCTGTGATATAAATTCCGGACGCGCCAATGCACTTAAACTGCTTGCAGAGATATTGACTGCGGCGGAAGAACGTTTCGGATTGAGACTGGCGGACATTCACGGCGGCAGTCAGGATAATGCCATACCGCGCGAAGCATTCGCTACCGTACTGATGCCGTTTTCCCGCACTGACGAATTTGCCGATTTCGCGGCCGGTTTTGAAGTTGAAAAAGTTCAATTGTTCGGACGGGCTGAACCTAATCTGCATATTCAGTTGATATGTGTAAAAGTCCCGGACAGGGTTTTTAAGGAGGATTTTCAGGCACGCCTGCTAAAATCTCTGAACGATTGCCCGAACGGGGTTGTCGCAATGTCAGAAGCATTTCCGGGGATCGTTGAAACGTCCACCAATCTGGCTGCGGTTAAAAATGAGCAAGGCAGAATCATTGTCAGGACTTCGCAACGGAGTTCCAACGAAGATTCTAAAAAACAACTGGCTGGAAGGATTGGTGATATATTCGCTTCCGCCAGCGCTGTATGTACCAGTGACTGTGATTATCCCGGCTGGGAACCCAAACGGAACTCGTCCATATTAAAGATTTTTACGGAAGTTCATAAAGCGGTATCAGGAAATGAGCCGGAAGTGGTAATTATTCATGCCGGTCTGGAATGCGGTATAATCCATTCTATAAATCCCGCGCTGGACATGATTTCTTTCGGTCCGGAAATCCGTAATGCGCATTCTCCGGATGAATGCGTCAGTATTTCCTCCGTCGCCCGTTTCTGGAATCTCCTGCTCAAATTGCTTAGCGCGGTATAAAAGAAAAAACCGCTTTCCGCCGGGTGGGACTGTGGCAGAAAGCGGCATGATGAATAGAATATACTTAAACCAGAGATTTTCCGGTAAGTACTTTATATGCTTCAAGATATTTTTCGGTAGTCTTCTTTACGACATCCTGAGGCAGTTCCGGCCCCGGCGCGGTCTTGTTCCAATCAAGAGTTTCCAGATAATCGCGGACAAATTGTTTGTCCAGGCTGGGTGGATTGCACCCGACTTTATACTGTTCCGCCGGCCAGAAACGGCTGGAATCCGGGGTAAGCACTTCGTCAATTAGAATGACTTTGCCGTCATAAATTCCGAACTCAAATTTAGTGTCTGCCAGGATTATTCCACGGCTTTCAGCATAATCTGCCGCAGTCTTATAAATTTTAAGTGAAAGCGATGAGACTTCACTGGCC
>CAIMFA010000866.1 GCA_903840185.1 uncultured Lentisphaeria bacterium
CGCATCGCCGAAAAATTTTCGCATTACCATGCCAAATCCGCCTGGAAAACAACCAAAATCTACAATCACCGGTTTATTGTTGCGTTCCGGTGAGATTATCCGGCAGATATCCCGCATCATCTGGAAGTAGCGTTCCTGCTGGATGTCAATATATCTGGTTCCAGGCAGCCAGGCCGCATCCCGCATGATGAGATATTCCGGCCAGTCAATGGATGCTAAGAGTTTGTTGTATTCTTTGCGACTGATTGCCTTCACAGTTTTTCCATATTTCGTAGAAGCATCACTTTTTCAATTCGTTGATTAACTGCATGAAACGTTTGCCGTATTCAACGTAGTTACTGTATTTGATTTGTTCGTCCGGCACTTCTTTAGTCTGTTCATGATGCACGACGGCCAGATGGGGTTCAATGGAGAATCCGCCATCGTAACCGCGTTTGAACAGATCTGCAATGATCCGCTTTACATCACCGGTACCTTCTCCGGCGAAAGTGAAACGCACCGGCGGACGGATTTCCCCTTTGTCTTCAATGACCACGCAATCCTTGATATGCATATAGACGACGAACTCTTTTACATTATCATAGAATTCCCATGCGCTTTGAGTGGAATAGGGCGGGTTGCCGATGCGGTTGCGGGTAAATACCGGATTGCCGGTATCGAACAGCAGTTTGAATGCCGGTGACTTGACGTTATCCAGCAGTTTCAATGTATGCAGGTAGCTCATGCCGCCGTAATTCATGCAATTTTCGTGCAGAAAAATAATTCCGGCGTCTTCGCACATTTTTACCAGATGGTTGACTTTGGCGAAAATGATTTTTTCCAGTTCCGGACTATCCGGCTGTTCATCCTGCGGAACGGCGAAACTCATGCCGCGCAGCAGTTTCGTTCCCAGCTGCTGCATTCTCGGGATTGCCCGCTGCAATTCCGCGATGCTGTTCTGGAAATCTTCCTCCTTGCGGGGTTGTTTCTGCCAGTTGGCAATCGCGCTGCCGAAACAGTTGATGCCGATTCCGGCGGCGTTCAGTTTGCCGCAGACTTCCTCAAATTTATCATCGGGAATATCGGTGATGTTCTGTCCGTTGATATTTCTGGATTCGATATATTTCCAGCCGAGCTCTTTAGTCGCTTTTATTTGCAGGTCAATATCCTGCGATGCCTCATCGGCAAATCCGGTATAATACATTTGTCTATCTCCAAAGTTAATCTTGTCTGACACATCCTATATACAATAATGTCAAAAAGCTGTTTTTGTATAAGCGATATTGCAAAAAAAGTAAATTTAACTTGTATACTTGCTTTTAAAAGATGCTTGAAGTAGAATATATAAGGAGAAAGATTTATCTTAAAATCATTTAGCATGGAGTGAATATTATGTTCAAAAAAATCGCTGTTGCCGGAATGTTGTTGTTTGTCTGCGGATCAATTTTTGCGCACTGTCAGATACCGTGCGGAATTTTCGACGATGACCTGCGGCTGGCGGCAATTCAGGAGGATATCGTGACGATTGAAAAGTCCATTAACGAAATCGTCCGTCTTCAGGCTGAGAAAAAAGTTGATTATAACCAGATAGTCCGCTGGGTTAACAATAAGGACAAACATGCTGAGACGATTCAATCGACAGTTACTGATTATTTTATGGCCCAGCGCGTTAAACCGGTTGCGGATAAAAACAGCCCGGAATATGCAGATTATATTAAAAAACTTACGCTGCTGCATGGAATCCTGGTTGCCGCAATGAAATCCAAACAGTCGCTGGATTTGGAGAATATCTCGAAACTTCGGGCTCTGTCTGCTGAACTCAGTACTATTTTTGAGCATAAACACTGATCTCTTTCAGCAAAAACTTGTTTCAGAGGTTGCCATAACGCGGTTTGCTGGTTATAATCAATAATGGCATTAATTTTATGGAGCAACATCTGATGCATGAGTTTAAAGACGCAGTACTGGAGAAAGTGGATGATGATATTCAGGAACCGCCTATGTACAAGGTGGTACTGTTCAACGATGATTTCACCACCAAGGATTTTGTGGTGATGGTGCTTATGGCGGTTTTTCATAAAAGCCTGGATGAAGCTAAAAATCTGATGCTGGCAGTGCATAAAAAAGGCAGTGCGGTCTGCGGTGTATACCCGTTTGTGATCGCCGAAACAAAGGTTGCTCAAGTGCAGGCGATGGCAAATCAATATAAATACCCGTTGCGTTGCACAATCGAGGAGGAATGACTTTGGAACAGATGCCCGTACCCACTCCTGAACTTAATGGAATCATCTCTGAGACGGTGAACCTTGCCGCGGAACTCAAGCATGAGATAATTCTGCCTGAACATCTGCTTTATGTCATGCTGAAAAATCCTAAAATCAAAAATATTTTTGAGAATCTGGGTGCCGACAGTCTTAAAGTTGAAGAATGTCTCTGGAGTTTTTTCCGCAATCAGGTGGAACCGGTTGACTTGAAATCCCAACCGATAGAATCGCTGGCTTTTGACCGCATATTGAATAACGCGCTCTGCCGTGCAGGCGGAGCGGAGAAGAAACAGCTCGGGATAATTGATGTATTCGTCGCCATCTTTGAAGAAAAACAGTCTCATGCCTATTTCTTTCTGCGGAAAGCCGGGGTTGTTCAATATGACGTGATCAAAGAAATTACCAGCGATGATTACTATAAAGACGCCGGAGACGGTTCAGAGGATTTCAGCTTTCTGGAGAGTTTGGAAGAGGATATGCCGGATAGCGCGCTTGAATCAGGGACTGAACATGAAGAGCGCGGCGGCAAAAAACTGGATAATCCGGAGAAAGACCCGAAAGAATTGAAGTATCTGCGTAAATATTCCGTGAACCTTACGGAGATGGCGGCCAACGGCAGGATTGATCCGATCATCGGCCGGAAAAATGAACTGTCCCGGGTGATGCAGGTGCTGTGCCGGCGCAAAAAGAACAATCCTGTGCTGGTCGGCGAAGCCGGAGTCGGCAAAACCGCTATTATCGAAGGGCTGGCGCTGCACATAGTTAACAATCAAGTGCCGGAACGGTTGCGCGGTTACAGTATCTGGGCGCTGGACATGGGTGCGCTGGTTGCTGGAACTAAATTCCGCGGCGAATTTGAGGAAAGACTGAAGAAGGTGGTTGACGACCTGAAAAAGGCCGAAAAATCTATTTTGTTTGTCGATGAGATCCATGTGGTGGTCGGGGCAGGGGCGGTCAGCTCCGGTTCTCTGGACGCCTCCAATATTCTGAAACCGGCATTGAACA
>CAIMFA010000867.1 GCA_903840185.1 uncultured Lentisphaeria bacterium
CTGGATCTGGGAGACCGTCGTAGCACGTATGCCAGCCTGGCCAAGGGCATTCTTCTCCTCCCCGGGGCTCGGATGACCTCTATAAGACGTTGTGAAAAAAGATGAATGCGGAAAATAAGCATTACGGTTTAAAGTCTAGCACCTGTGGGATAACTGCCGTCGCGGCTATCGCTGCAGTGTTGATTGCCACACATGATGCGTTCATGGCGATTGCCGTTCTGCTATTTTCTATCCCGGTATTAATTATATGTGTGATTCTGGGTTTGTTTTGGGGTTTGCGGTCAATCAGGTCGAAAGAGACTGCTGTAATTAACCGTGTCGGAGCCTACATCGGAATCTGCCTTAGCGGTCTTGTCTTGCTTGCGATAATCAAAGTAGTGATTCAGGGCTTAACTCATGAAACGTGGTAAGCTAATATAGCCGAACAAGATGCTACAGCGCAACGCCTCTATATCACTCTTTCACCAAGCAGAGTCCATTCATCGGCGTGGCTGATCGTGGACGTTAGGCAAATAACACTATGCTAGAAATTCTTATCTTATATTGGCTTTGCAAAAAAATGGGGCAAAACCTGAGAACCAAAGGTTGGACAAAGCCCCTAGGAATACAAATTATGCTAGTTTGTGTTTGGTTTGCATTTCAGCTTTCGGGCGCGGTGACATATAAATTATACATTGGCCACGCATCATTTGATGACTTCGATGTTATGGTTTACATAGTTGCATTTTTGTCCGCAGCATTAGGCACCGGAATATTTTTCTTATTAAGTAAATTTGTCTTTCCTGATAGGCTCGGCTCTAATCGAGAAAGCAGCGAAATGAAAAATGGAGCCTAGCCAAGCGCCAGCAAGATACATGCTTGTCACGCCCGCTGCTGGCGCACTAGTCGCGCCAAGCACGCATCTGTCTCATCAAACGTTAGCCAAAAAACAATATGGATTACCCGATATCACTGACCAAATACCCAGATCTGAATCTCTGCCTTCGTCCAGGCGGATTGTTCACTGGCGCGCAAATATTGAAAGATAATGCTCCTCTCAAGAAATCGCGCTCGAAGGTCTTGGTTCCTTTAGCTGATGGATCGACGATTGAGCTGAAGATTAAGAGCGGACTAGACATGACTCCAAAAGTTGAGTTTCAGGGGATAGAGATGGAAGTTATGCCTGCATTACCAGTGCCTTGGATGATTTGGGCATATATTCCACTGTTACTTATCTTTGTCGGGGGAGCGATTGGAGGTCTTTGTGGTGGCGTAGCAGCGGCAGGAACGATGATGGCATTACGAAGTGAGCTTCCTAAGCCCCTCAGGATTGTCATCGCACTACTCGCACCGCCTTTAGGAATCGTTGCGTATGGCGTGCTTGCCTTTATATTCATAAAGGCGTCACAATAATGCCCAACCAGTAGAAATGAGAAGGCGTGAGGTATACTCTTCACGCTTATGAACACCAAAAATTACACGTTGGGACTGGATATGGGAGACCGCCGCAGCACGTCTTGCCTGCTCGATGCCGAGGACGCGCTGGCGACAAGCTTGGAGGGTTGTCACGCGCCGGCTGCGGTCATGTCCGATCTGAATCGTCGGTGAAAATAAAATGATATCTTTGCTACTTTTTTCCCCTCTTTTTGGATTTATTGGAGCGGCTATAATTCAGAAACTTCTGCGCGGACCACTTAGATTCCGGGCAGAATGGAACACTACTTTTATTGCCTGCACATTAACTGCCTTCATCTGTGGCGTTGTTCTTTTTATGTCATTTATAATATACGAAAAAGAATCATCAGACCACCTGCTGAAGGCTGTAGGCACGACCGCATTTATTTCTCTATTGGCAGGAACTTTATCATGTAGATTCATCATACGCAGTCAATCGGGTCGCAATCTTCACCCCTTGATCGCCGGATGTTTGGCATTGGCCCTGACGGTTCCCCCGCTCTTGGTTGGAGTAATTTTGAGCCTCGCAATAGAAAAATAAGCGAAACCTAACATAGCGTCACCCAGTCGAAACGAGTAGGATTAAAACCGCCAGTTTGCCCCCAAGCCCCCGCCTCGGAAGCGAGGGCTTTTTTGTGCCCAGGCGCCAAGGCTCGGACGCTTGTTTCCAACTCTCTACTGGTTTTGGAGTGTGGGCGAGAATGCAACGCCTAGCATTCACCGGCAACCCTCCCTGCGCATTTAGAATTGCCAACTGGTGCCCAAGGTGAAACGCACCGACTTGTAACTGCCATTCCCCTGTTCATCGAGCAGGGTAGCCTTCAGAGTGCGGGTCTTGGTCAGCTTGTAGCCTGCGCCAATACCGTAAGTCTGATAAGAATCCACAACCGCAGGATTCAAAGCTTCGGTATCAATCATATAAGCGTAAACCGTCCAGCGATCGAGCATACGGTAAAGGTGAATGCCGTTCTTCAGCGTCTGCTGGTTATCACGAATTGGATCGGGGTAGTTCTTGATGCCATTATTCCATGCAAACGAGATGCCATTCCCTATATTGATCACCCAACCCGGAGAAAACTGCCAGGCAAACGAGCTGGATAAACCTGCGTTGATCACCCACGCACCCTCGTTGAGGTCGGAGGAATCGCGGTAATATAATCCCATCGAAGGCGTAATTTTCCAGCGATAAGGCACGTTGTCTTTCTTAAGGAAAGCCTGCCAGGCATAACCGGCGTTGATCCCAGTCCCGTAGGCCTTGGCATCTTTAAAACCAAGCGCTTTGTCATACACCGTATAGGAAACCGGCAGGGTGAGTTCCAGAGTGCCACGTTCGTTAAGTCTGCGGCTGTAGGGAATCTTGACCGTATACAGTTCGGCCTTCTGACCGTTAACCGTAAACGATCCACCACCCACTTCTAAACCCATCTGCTGCTGCGTGCCAACGTTCGCTGTGCTCGATGGTGTGGATGATGTGGACGTGCCGGAAGGAACAGCCAAAGAGTCCGGGCTAAATTGCTGGGCAAGCTCATCACTGGTCAACTGACCGCCAGACTGATAATTATCCATGGCGGCATCACCAGCGGCGCTAAGCGGGGAACTTCCGACATAGTCGGAGTTATACGATTGTCCAAAAAGGCTTGCCGCAGGCAAACCGACGACTACCGCAAAAACACAAATGAGCCGATTTGATGTTTTCATTAGATGATAGGGTCGAAAACGGACCGTCAAAGTCAAGTGCAACAGTGGCTGGGTTTTCTACCCACGCCCATGCAAACTACCACCACCACCTCGGTTAAAAGTCCTTGAGCTTTCGTATCGGTTCACTCGTCAGCGGCTCATCAACGCGGACCGGATATTTTCCACGCGTCTCACCAACCACTACGACCACGACAAGACGTATGCGGAGTTGCCGACAGACATCACATTGGCGTAGAACGAACTGAAAGTGACGGTGAACATATGAAAAACATTCCCTCTATTCTCATCGCGGCCATTATACTTTGCACCGGACTTTCGGCGCAATCGACCGATGAATCGGCCTTCACGCCGACGAATCCACCAGAGATGAAGCCGTTCGCCAACCACGACACTCCGGCCTATCGCGCAGCGGAACTTTTCCGGCATGGCGCAAATCTGGGCAATTATCTCGAAGTTCCGCCAGGCCAGAACTGGGGCGGCACATTTTCTGCAGACGAACTAGTCGCGATGAAGCGCGAAGGTTTCGACCATGTGCGCGTGCCAGTCGGCTGGCATCATTACGCCGGGCCGGCACCGGACTTCAAGCTGTCGCCGGAGATTTTCGCCCGTGTGGATTTGGTGGTAACCAACGCGCTCAACAACCAACTGGCCGTAATGATCAATATCCATCATTTCGACGAACTGGACAAAGTCCCGGTA
>CAIMFA010000868.1 GCA_903840185.1 uncultured Lentisphaeria bacterium
CAGTATTTTGCCATAAGTTTATGAATTATTCAGGCTAAATAGCAAAAAAGAGTCTTTCCCTGAGGCAAAGACTCTTTTCATAACTCTATTTTCAACATTTTACTTGATTGCGGTACCGGAAACCTGGATTTCTCTCACCCAGAAAATCAAACCCAGCGGAACCCATGAGGAAGAATAATGGGATTCAATGTCAATAACACGATTGGCACCGTCTTCCCTGGCGGTTTTGGTCAGCAGGTACATGCCGTTATCCAGCGTGACAGTGTCTCTGAACGCCGCGGATTTGCCGGTGTCGTTGGGACTCCCGGAAAATATCGGGAACGCGTTAAACAGGTACGCGCCATAGATTTGCGAATTGATATGGGCGACCGTCTGAACTTTAGGCGCTGTCGTAGTCCCCATCCCGTTAAACGTCTGGGTGGAGCGGACCGTTGAGCAGCCGGTAAAAGACATCATTAATGCGATTGCGACAACCGAAAACAATATTCTAACCATTTTATCCTCCATGGTTTTATTATTATTATCTAAGAAAGATAAACTTAACCGCAAAAATATCAAATCAAAAAGCGGTTAAATGTGCTTATTTATCCTAAAAAAAGCAGCCGGAACAGTGTGCCGTGGATGGGCTGCGATTTTGAATGATGCTGTGGTAACCACTGCAAGTTCAAAATCACAGCGCAGGCATGGTGCAATGACCGGCCGCCGGGTTGAACTCTGCACTTTTAGACCATTCATTATATATTGCATTTCGCATAAAGCATTTCTTAAAACAATAATAAAGCTATGGTTCAACTGCTTTTTTCAGGGTTACATTCTCTGGCTAACGCCCGGTGCCCGATATCCTTGCGGTAAAAGCAGCCTTTCCAGTGAATCCTGCCGGCGGCGGCATACGCATTCTGAATTGCCTCGCGGATCGTGCGGCCGCGGGCGGTCACGCCAAGCACGCGCCCGCCGGTATTGACGACCTTGCCGTCCTTAAAAGCTGTTCCGGCATGAAAAACGACAGCCCCGGTGGCGGCCGCATCCTCAAGTCCGGTTATCTCAAACCCTTTTTCATAGGCTTCTGGATAACCGCCGGAGGCCATTACCACACATACGGAAGGATCGTCAGACCATTTCATTTCCGCCTCGGCAAGCCTGCCGTCAGCGGTTTTCATCATCACGTCCAGCAGATCGCTGTCCAGCCGCCGGAGCACAGCCTGAACTTCCGGGTCGCCGAACCGCACATTGAACTCAAGCACTTTCGGGCCGTCCGCCGTCACCATGACGCCGACGAAAATAAGACCGCGGAAATAGAGTTTCTCCTGCTGCACACCGCGCAGAAAGTTATCAAGAATATCCCGTTTTATGACCGTCATCATCTTGTCATCCACCACCGGAGCCGGCGAATAAGCGCCCATGCCGCCGGTATTCGGCCCCAGGTCGCCGTCCAGCGCGCGTTTGTGGTCCTGTGAGGAAACCAGCGGAACGATGGTATTGCCGTCGCACAGCGCCAGAATCGAGGCCTCTTCGCCGAAAAGACATTCCTCCACCAGCACTCTGTTCCCGGCGGAACCGAATGCGCCTTCAAAACATGAATCAACAAAGTCTGTTGCGCTTTTCGCGTCATAAGCCACCAGCACGCCCTTGCCGGCGGCCAGGCCGTCGGCCTTGATGACAATGCCTTTGGCGCCTTCGCTGAATTTGCGGTTGACAAATTCATTGGCATCGCCGGCGTTGCGGAAAGTACCGGCATCCGCTGTGGGAATATTATATTTCCGCATGAACTCTTTGGCGTAAGTTTTGCTGCCTTCAAGCTGCGCGGCAATCTTGTCCGGTCCGAAAACCTTCAGTCCGCGGGCTTTAAACACATCCACCAGGCCGTCGCACAGCGGAGCTTCCGGGCCGACGAC
>CAIMFA010000869.1 GCA_903840185.1 uncultured Lentisphaeria bacterium
ATTCCGAACTGCTGCCGGGTGGCAATGGGCGACGGTCCATTCCCGCCGTTCGACGCGGAGTCGGAAAAACTTAAAGACTGCAAGCAGGTTGTATGGTCGGCTGTAGGCGCAGGCGGAATCACCCGGCATGATGACGATAAAAGCGATTTGGAGGAAGCTCTGCGGCAGGCCGCCATATACCCGAATATCACCGGCGCCGTCCTTGATGATTTCTTCAAGTCGGTCGAAGGTTTCAAGACCTCCGGCTCGGTCGCCAGACATACAATCGGCAGTATCGCTTCCATGCGTGATAAGCTGCATAATTTTCCTGTGCGAAAGCTGGATTTGTGGATGGTATGGTACTCCTATCAGTTGGATTTTGACGTTGCCGATTACATCTCGTTGTGCGATGTTGTCACCTTGTGGACATGGAAAGGTTCGGATCTCGCGAATCTTGACGGGAACATCAATAAATTCATAACGAAAACCCCCGGCAAGCGTCGCCTGGCCGGTTGCTACATGTGGAACTACGGCGAATGCAAACCATTGTCGAATAAAGAAATGCAGGATCAGCTTGACTGTTATTATCGCTATATAAAAAATGGCGAGATCGAAGGCATCGTGCTGTGTTCCAACTGCATCGCCGACATCGGACTGGAAACCGTGGACATCGTCAGGCGCTGGCTCGACGCCGTCGGGGAAGAGGAAATACCTTCTTCCGTCAGTTCAGATACTGGACGTATTGCCTCAAATTTTTGAGTCTATTGTTTTAAAACGCAACCAATATATATTAACCAACAGGAGAAATTGAAATTAAAGCAGGGAAAAGCAATAAAAAGTGTTGAACTGTAACCTGTCATCATAACAGAGAGGATAAAACATGATAAAGATACATCAAAATTATAGGCTATTAAATTTTACACTAATTGAACTCCTGGTGGTGATCGCCATCATCGCGATCCTCGCCGGCATGCTGCTGCCGGCACTGAATAAAGCCAGGCTCAAGGCATATCAAGCCAGTTGCTTCAGCAACCAGAAAAATATCGGTCTCGCGGTAACTCAGTATACCGATGACAACTCCGGATTCTATCCCTGGCACTATTTTAGTGTTACCGGCGTATTCCGTACTTGGATTCATTTAACGGCGCGTTACTGCACTGGCATGAAGTCGGCGGATGATGCATATTTATATACTCCTTCCGCTACGGGAGTTCTTCCACAGAATATGAATAAATTTAAAATTTTTATCTGTCCGGCAAATCCGCATCAAACGTTTATAGAAAGTACTACGCTCCCTAGTTTTTTGACGTCTTATCCTACAAATTACACGGTAAATGCAAATCTTCTGCCATTCTATTCCGCCGCCTCGCCGAGTGCCGGCATGAAAATAGGCCAAATAAAAAAACCTTCGACTAATGGGCTCCTCTGGGATGGGTATCCTGCCCGCGTACCTCCTAATCTGTATTCAGCAACGTATAGTACGGCTATAGATAGAACCAACAACGCCAATACAGTGGCTGTTTATCACGCGAACAAGACCAATTTGCTTTATGCTGATGGTCATGCCAGTCTGGTAACCCAGACCCCATACCTCCCGATGGAAATAAAAAGCGGCGGTTATATATTTAATTAGCCGAAGTTTTTCCTGAAAGTTTGAAGAGTGAGTTCATGCGTCCTATCGGTAACGCAAGGCGCTGATGGATTTTACTGCAAGACTATGTGTTTGCTGGCAGTTTCATTGAAACTGCCAGTAAACGGATATTGGACTTTTCGTGAACTGCAAAACTTGAGTAATTATAAGGCCGAATATGAATTTGAAATTTAAACGTGTCATTTTAATGTGCTGTCTCGCCTGGGTGCTGGATTTATCCGCGGCGGACCGAGGCCAGCTGGTCAACCTGATCGAAGGCGACAGCAGCGCCGAAACCGAAGTCAAGTCTGTCACCACCGGCACCTGGGGTATTACTCCGTCAATGGAGTGGGATGATTCAACCGCTTTTGACGGCAAACGCAGCGTCAAAATAATGCGCTATCCCGGCTGTCCTAATCTGAAATGGTATTTCTCGCCCGGAACCGCCAGTGTAAACGATGTCAAAAATCTTAAATTCGGACAGACCTATACCTACTCATTTTATGCCAGGTCAGATAAAGAGGGAACGAAAGCGTTAATCGGCGGAGCGCAGTTCAAGTGGAAGCAATGGTTCCCGGAAAAAACTATCATTCTGGGGAAAGAATGGAAACGTTACACACTTTCCTTCGTTCCGGAGAAGAATTTCAAGAGCGACGACGACAACCGTTATTGTATGTTTTATGGTTTGAAAGAGGATGGCGTGGCTTGGTTTGATGCGTTTCAGCTCGAAGAAGGCCCCGTTGCAACGGAGTATCGCAACTCCACGCCTGTAGCCATGGGGCTGATTGTCCGGACAAAAGACAAGAATACATTTCTCGCCGATGAAAAAAAGTTCATTGACATTAATGTTCGCAAGACACAGCATGACTGCCTGGCTGCACTCACGCTGAAATATGTGATTGAAGATTACACCGGACGCAAAGTAGATGAAGGAACGTCCGCAACCATTTTTGACCACGATGGATTCTGGAAATATACCATTGATTTCAACCCCGGGAGACTGGGGTATTATTTAGTGCGGGCTGAACTGCTTGACGGTGATAAAACACTGGCGAAATCCTTGTCATCCCTGGTCATTGTCAATCCGCCGGTGGAGCTGGCGAAAGGGATTGAGCCGTGGTGCGGAGTTTGCGATCCAATCCAAACGCGCTTTTTCCTTTCTTCGTTAAAAAAGATCGGAGTAAAGTGGATTGACGCAGAAGTTTCCTGGCGGGATATAGAAACAAAAAAAAGTAGTTACGATTGGAATGCCGGTCCATCGCCCCTTGACAATATATTACAGAATGCACACAAAAACGGAATGAAGGTAAAGCTCTATTTTGGCAGAGATTGCCCGGAATGGAGTCTTGACCCGAAAGAAAAAGCGGAGGCGGAAAAACTAAGCAAAGACTGTGTTAACCGGCTATTTTGTGGGGACGCGCATCTTGGCGACTGGCGACAATTCGTCCGAGCGGTTACGAACAAATATAAAGATGATGTAGACCTCTATGAAATTTACGGGGAAGCAGATGCTTTTTATGGCTTGAACCCCTACTATCAGAAAAAATACGCTGGCTCCATGATCCAGCGCTTTGCCGGCGGCGCCACACTCGACATTTACGCAAATATCATTAAGGCCGGCGCCGAAGAAATACGCGCTCAGGTTCCGGACGCTTTGATTGGAGCAGTGCGTCCCAGTGATTGCGATGTTGCCTCTTACAACAATACTTTCCCGTACACCGCCGAAATCATTAAACGTACCAGTAGTAAAGACTTCAATGTTCTGCCGCTTGATCCCTACGCCCGTCCGCGTTACATCGGCGATGAATACCCCGTTTCCGGAGATCCGCTCGAGCTTAGAAATGTTTACAACGGAGCTAAAAAAGTTGTTAAAGAATATGGTGACAAACAAAAACAGATATATATATCGGAGCAAGGCTATGCGATTGACCACCGTGAAATTTATAATCCAAAATATACCGGGGAACAGATTCGCTGCTTAGTTCAAAGCTATTTAGTGGCGCGCGCCGTCGGTTACAGCAGTTATTTTTGGTTTTGCGTGCAAATGGATCCAAACAGTCTGGAGGGTAATTTATATTATTACGGCATGTGGTACAAGGATGAACCCCTGCCGGAGGTTGCCGCCTACAGTGCGGTGGCCGGCATTGTCGAAAACGTGACCGAAGCCAGGCTGCTTGATCTGAACGACAACGTGAAGGCTGCGGTGTACCGCAAAGCCGACGGTAAGGCCGTGGCGGCGGTTTGGACGACTGCGAATAGTTCAGGAATTACTTTTGACAACAGCCTTGCCAGTTTTGATGTGATGGGCAACCCGGTCACCCCGGCAAGTAAAAGCGGCAAAGCGCATCTGGCGCTCGGCAGTTTCCCGGTTTATATGTGGAAATCCGGGACCGGAGATAATTTCAACCAACTTCTGGACATAGTAGGCAAAGCGGAATTGGACGTCAAAAGTCCTGCTGATGTTTATTTCCGCGCCGCTGACGACAAGACCGGAAAGATGTATTTGTTCAGTCAACTTAGAAACCAGCCGCTTTCTGGTAAAATTGATTACAGTGTTGACGGGAGAAAGGGCAAGGCGGATTACGATATTACGCCTGCCGGAAAATGTATCGTTGACATTGACATCTCTGGAAAGAACACCAATGGGCGGATCCTTGATGCGGAAATAAAATTTGGAGGAGACTTCAAGAACGAAAAGATGTCGTTTGAAATTCCAGAATTCATATATGTCCAGCAATTGAAATCAAACGCCGTTCCGGATGCCGACCCTGCGAAATGGGGCGTGGAGCCTGTAATTGCCATGGAGGATCGAAGCTTCATTTTTCCGCCGGATCCACATACGCCCTGGGATGGGAATGATGACCTCAGCGCTAAAATTTATCTTGGCTGGGCAGATTCGTATCTTTATCTGAAAGCGGTGGTGAAAGATGACCAGCATTTTGCCAAAGAGCGCACGAATCTGTACAACGGTGATTGCCTGCAGTTCGCCTTCGATCCGAAAAATGACGCCTCTTTGATGAAAGCCGACGGCTATGCGTCCGATGACATTGAGCTTGGAATGGGGCTTCCTCCTTCTGGTCCAGCAGTGGAATGCTATATGTGTGAGAATACGAAAATCTGGGAGAACACGCAATATTCTGTCGTCAGGGATGAAAAAAGCAAGACTACTGTGTATTCTGCGCGGTTTCCTCTGTCATCGCTTGGAATCGTTCCAGGAAAGGCTTTTGGGTTCAACACCGTTGTATTTGATGATGATACCGGCACTGGGCAGAGCTATTACATGCAGTTCACCCGGGGGATTACGGAGAAGAAAAACCCTAAACTGTTCCGGAAGTTTATATTGAAATAACAACGAACAACAGAATGGCATGTAATGAGAACAACTATCAGAAACTATCTACCGAAAGATTTACCGTTTATTAAAGATATTGCCAACCGGGCATATCGCGATATCCTTGAAATGTTCAGACAGGCTTACGGGGATGAATTGCTTAATATTGTCTACCCCTGCCCTGGCGAACATATTGGAAGTCGTGTACAATTGTATTGCAACGATCATCCGGAATTAGTCAGAATATGCGAAGAAGAAGGCCGGGAGATCATTGGGTTTGTGCTTTTCAGTATTGACTGCGATAAAAAGATCGGACTTATCAGCTATAATGCAGTAGATCCGGAATGCCGTCTGAAAGGCGTGGGCCAGCAAATGTACAAGGCTGTTCTCGATAATTTCCGCGCCGAGGGAATGCTTTATGCGACCGTGATGACCGGTTTAGATGAAGCCCATGCTAAAGCACGCCGCGCATACGAACGGGCCGGCTTCAATATTCACCACGAAGATGTGAATTATTACATCAAACTGTGAATGAGCGCCTGGAGGCAAATTAGCATTTATCATTAAAATTAACTTTATGCAACTGAACTTTTACGAAGCCTAAAACAAAAATACTAAAAAGGGGAAATCACGATGAAAAGTTTTCTGAAAAAATCATGTCTGGTCTTATTCTTAACCGCATCTTACTTGACCGTATCTGCCGATGATGCCGCAAATCTTATAAAAAATCCTTTTTTTGAGTCAGATAATGGAAAAATAACTGCCTGGGGGCAACAGAATAAAGGGACTATTGAAAGCATTATAAACCAGGACGCTTCGGAGAAGTGCGGGAAAATAAGTTTTACCGGCTTTACCGCAGACAAAAAAATGTCAAAGTCGAATATTTTTCAGCTAATCCCTGATCTAGTTTCGGGAGATTATATCCTGAGTTTTTCATGTTCAGGCGAAAATCTTAAAGCCATTTATACGGTTGTAACATTTCAAAAAGAACCCGGCATCGTGAACGTTAATATTTTAGGGAAATTTGTAAAATATATTGGAGAAAATGAAATGCCTGAAAAAGGCAAATGGAAGAGATTTGTATTTAATATAAAAGTCAC
>CAIMFA010000870.1 GCA_903840185.1 uncultured Lentisphaeria bacterium
AGTTAATAATGACTTCTGCTTTAATTGCGGATATACAAATTATTAGTCAAACTGTCCTCGCCTAAATATTTGCAGAATGTTGCGCTCTTATTACCGGAACGTTTGAAAAAACGCTTAAAAATGCGATATTAAATGTTTCTGATTTCTAAATTATATAAGGCAATTACAATGATACGTTTTTTGATATATCTTTTTCCGGCTATGATGGATATGGTGGTTGGCGCAGTCTTTTTTGTAACCGCGGTCAGGTACTCTGAAAGCGGGGCCAGTTCTCTGACTGTGACCGGGGTAATGGCAACCTGGGCTTTTATCTATTCTTTCTGCTCGCTCATCGCCGGCCGGGTTGTAAACCATAAAAACGCCGCACAGATTATCATGATATCGGGTGGCGCGATTACCCTGATCTCAACCGGTTATATTGCAGTTCCAGCGCTCGGGATGCAATATCTCTGGACAGCCTTGATTGGCGTGGCTACAGCATTTTTCTTCACCCCTTTCCAGGTTTTTATGAAATCACTGGAGCACGGAGAAGACGGCAGCGTGGTCAGATCCACCGCGCTTTATACGTTCTCCTGGAGTTTCGGCATGGCGTGCGGGCCTTTTGTCTGCGGTTACGTCTGGCAGAATTCCGGCAACTGGCAATGGTGCCATGTACTGAATGCCGTCATGGGACTGTCGATAGTATTCGGAATATGGAAACTCAACAAATATACGCATCAGCATCACGAAGCTGTCGCAGCAGCCGGTAAGCCGTCACGAACGGAGGATTATTCTAAAATGCCGGATCTGGCCTGGCTGGGCTGGCTGGCCGCAGGCGTCGGCTGCATTACCGTAGCCGTGGTGAGATCGCTGTTTCCGGTAAAAGCCGCGTTCCTGGAACTGTCCAAGACCGATCAGGGCGTGATCCTGGCCATCGTCAGTTTCACCCAGGCATTTATCGGACTGGCTTTCATCCGCAGCAAGTTCTGGATGTACAAACCGTTACCGGTAGCGCTTTTTTCGCTGGCCGGCCTGCTTGGATTGCTGCTTTTCGGCCTCGGGTCAAAGCCGGAAACATTTTATGCGGCGGCGTTCTTCTACGGCATATACTCCGGAATGTTTTTCTTTTATCTGGTATTCCATTCCCTGGTGCATCCGACAAAAAGTTCAAAATATGTCGCAACCAATGAAGCCGTTGTCGGCATTACCACCATTATCGGACCGATCGCCGGCGGAATCATAGCCGACAAAACCAATTCCAGCGTACCGTTCTACGTGGCCGGTATTCTGGTATTGCTGGTCATGGCGGTACAGGCCAGAGTGCATTATCTGAAACCGGTAAAATCGTAAAATTAACATAAATAAGGTGAAATAATCATGAATAAAAATCAATCAGGCAGAGAGTGGATCAAAGACGCGGTGCTTTACCAGATATATCCGCAGAGCTATTATGACTCCAACGGTGACGGTATCGGCGACTTACCGGGAATAATCAAAAAACTCGATTATATCGCATCGCTTGGCGTAAATCTGATCTGGCTGTGTCCATGCTTCGATTCTCCATTCAACGATGCCGGCTATGACGTCCGTAATTTCTATAAAATCGCGCCGCGCTACGGCACAAACAAGGACATGGAGCGTCTCTGCGTGGAGGCCCACAAACGCGGTCTGCGCATTTGTCTTGACCTGGTGGCCGGGCATACCTCACTGGATTGCGAATGGTTCAAACAGTCAGGAAAGCCGGAATCCAACCAATATTCCCAGTATTATCTCTGGACTGACCACTGGGGCAATATCCCGGAATACGGCAAATGGGTTAACGGCTATGCCCAGAGAAACGGCAACTTCATGATCAATTTTTTCTGGAGCCAGCCGGCATTGAACTACGGCTTCGCCAAGCCTGATCCGAGCAAGCCATGGGAGGAACCGGTCGACGGCAAAGGACCGAAGGCTGTAATCGCCGAATTGAAAAACATCATGAAGTTCTGGCTGGACATGGGGTGCGACGGCTTCAGGGTGGACATGGCGTCTTCACTGATTAAGAACGACCCCGGTTCCAAGTCTGTCATTAAACTTTGGCACGACAATCTGCAGCCGTGGATCAGAGAAAATTATCCTCATGCAGTTACCATTGCTGAATGGGGCAATCCCGCTGATTCCGTCGGCAGAGCCGGATTTGATATCGACTTCATACTGCATTTCGGCATTCCCGGATACGGGGAAATGCTATTCAAACATCCCGCAGTCTGCGGACGTCCGACTGACGGTATCTGCTTCTTCGATGAAGCCGGCAAAGGTTCGCCGAAGATGTTTATAAAAGAATACATGAAAGCGTATAAGAAAACCGACGGCAAAGGCTTCATCTCAGTTCCCAGCGCCAACCATGACTACCAGCGGCTCAACTATTATCGTTCAGACGCTGAAATGAAAGCGGCATTCGCATTTATACTGACCTGGCCTGGTGTGCCGTCAATTTATTACGGGGATGAAATCGGAATGCGTTTCCAGCCGGAACTGCCGTCCAAAGAAGGCGGTTATACCCGTACAGGAACCCGCACCCCCATGCAGTGGAATGAAAAAATCAATGCAGGCTTCTCATCCGCCAAACCGGAGAAGCTTTATCTGCCGCTGGATCCGGATGCTGACCGGCCGACTGTTGCGGCACAGGATGAAAACCCTGATTCCGTGCTGAACCATGTCCGCAAGCTGCTTGAACTGCGGAAAAGCATCCCGGAATTACGCAATGACGGCAAAGTCAAAGTACTGTCAGACGAGAACTCATATCCGCTCATATATCAGCGCGGCGGAAAAGGCAGAAACGAATATTTGATTGCAATCAATCCTTCGAAAAAACCGGCCAAGACTTCACTGAAACTGGATATCACCGGCGTGGAGTCGGTAATGGTTTCCGGCGTTGAAATCAGCGTTAAAGGCAAAGAGACCGTAATTAAACTAAGCGGCGTGTCCTGGGGGATTTTCAAACTAAAAAAAGCTTAAGTCAGGAGTCAGGAGTCAGAAGTCAGGAGACTGGCGAATGGTGAATGAAAAAAATACAAAGTATTCTCTGTGTCTTGCTAACTCTCGGGTTAGTCCCGCGACTGCGGGATTAAAAAAGAGTTTCAAGAGATAAGGCAGGAGTGAGAAATTATGATTAATCAGGAAGATAGAGAAAAACGCCACGGATTGTTAATCAATATTACCGGGTCAGGCAAAGGCAAAACTACCAGTGCGCTCGGTACCTGTCTGCGGGCGCTGGGCTGGAACTGGAAAGTTGCCGTCATCCAGTTTATTAAAGACGGCAGCGAAACCGGAGAACGGCGTTTCGCGGCGGAAAGCGGACTGCCTTTTGAAATCTGTTCGCTTGGCGCCGGTTTCACCTGGCGCAAAGGCGGCAATGCCAATGAAGACATCCAATGTGCGGAAAATGCCTGGCATAAAGCCGTGGAATATATTACTGAAGGCAAAGTTGACCTGCTGGTACTGGACGAATTCAATATCGCGCTGGATAAAAAATATCTGCCGCTTGACCAGGTAATCGCTACGCTCCAAAGCAGGCCGTCCTGGATGCATGTCATCATCACCGGACGCAATGCGCCGCCGGAGTTGATCGCTGCCTGTGATCTGGTATCTGAAATACGGGAGATCAAGCATCCGTTCAACACCGGCATAGCGGCTCAAAAAGGAATTGAATTCTAATGAAGTCGGCCATGAACGGATTCAGCGCATTATGTATCGCCGGAACCAGTTCCGGCGACGGCAAAACCACCGTAACTCTTGCCATGCTCAGGGCTTTAGCCAGACGCAAACTGACTGTACAGCCGTTTAAATGCGGACCTGATTATATTGATCCAACCTTTCACAACATCGCTGCACATCGTAATTCGCGCAACCTCGACTGCTGGATGATGGGCGCGGAACAGGTGAAAAAGTCTTTCGCCGGCGGCATAGCAGATACAGATTGCGCGGTTATCGAAGGCGTAATGGGGATGTTCGATTCAGCGGCACCCGGCTCGCTGGAAGGCAGCACGGCGGAAGTCGCCGCACTGCTTGACGTGCCGGTTATACTAACCGTAAACTGCCGCGGCATGGCCGGCAGCATCGCTGCGATTGTCAAAGGCTATACTGAATTTTGCGATAAAGTCAAAGTAATCGGGGTAATCGCCAATATGGCCGGGTCCGAAACCCACGCCGCGATTCTGCGACGGGCGCTGGAACTGGCAAATCTGCCGCCGCTGCTCGGTTATCTGCCGCGCAATGAAAACTGGGCGCTGCCGGAACGGCACCTGGGGCTGGTTCCGTTCATTGAAAATGAAAAATCAGATGAGTGGTTTGAACAGCTCGGAGAAGCCGCTGAACAATATTTCGATCTTGACCGAATACTTGCGTTATGCCGTATGAATAAACTTGAGCCGCAGAAGAAGACTTCGGTTCCGGCCAGGCTGAGGCTGGCGGTGGCCAGAGACGAGGCGTTCCATTTTTACTATCAGGACAATCTGGATATACTGCGTGAAAACGGATTTGAACTGGTTAATTTCTCCCCGATCCACGATCATCGGCTCCCCGACAATATCAAAGGCATCTATCTTGGCGGCGGTTTTCCGGAAGTTTTCGCGGCAGAGCTTGAGAAAAACAGCAGTATGCGGCAGGCAATCAAGAATTTCGCCGCTGACGGCGGTGCGATCTATGCGGAATGCGGCGGTTTCATGTACCTGACGGAGAAGCTCACCGACAACGCAGGCAATTCAATGGCTATGTGCGGCATCATTCCCGCCCTGACATTTATGGGAACCCGTCTCGGCTCTTTCGGCTACCGGGAGGCCAAAACCTGCAAGGACTCTTTCTTCGGCCCAGCCGGGACAATACTCAGAGGACATGAATTTCACTGGTCTGATACTGAATTTACCGCTCCGGTGGAACCGTTATGGCTGACCAGAGGTTCGCATCCGGAAGCGGAATGGAGTCCGTGCGGTTATCATTCAGGCAATGTCTGCGCCAGTTATATTCATCTGCATCTGGCATCAAATCCGGCGGCAGTTGCGGCAATGCTTCAGCACCTGATTTCGGGGTGACATGTTCGTGCCAACCGATTGGCAAAATTCATAATTTGTGCTATATTTAATGGTTTGAGGCAATTGCAAAACTATCGTTTTGCAGGAATTTAGAATTTAGAATCTAGAAATTAGAATAAGATCAGGACTCAAATCCGGATTTATTCTGACTCCAGAATTCTAACTACTTTTGAAATTACATCTTTTGAGAACTTGAAACAGACCTTAAGGAGATAACATGAATAAGACCATCCTTTGCATTGGCGCGGGATACGTTGGCGGTCCGACTATGGCAATCATAGCGGACAACTGTCCAGACTACAAAGTGATTGTTGTAGATAAAAATGAAGCGCGCATCAAAGCATGGCAGTCGGATATTCTGCCGATCTATGAACCAGGTCTGGATGAAGTTGTAAAACGCACCCGCGGCAAAAACCTGTTCTTCTCCACGGATATATTCGGCGGCATCAACGAGGCGGACATCATTTTCGTCAGCGTCAATACCCCGACCAAGACGTTCGGCGCCGGAGCCGGCAAAGCGGCGGATCTGCAATACTGGGAAAAGACCGCCCGCGACATCATCGAACACTCCAGTCACGACAAAATTGTTGTTGAAAAAAGCACCCTGCCGGTAAGGACCGCTGCCGCTATGCAGCGCATATTGCAGTCCAATACCAAAGGGTTGAATTTTGAAGTCATCTCCAATCCTGAGTTCATGGCGGAAGGCACCGCGGTCACCGACCTGCAGCATCCGGACAGGGTGCTGATCGGCAGCATGGATACTCCCACCGGTCAGGCCGCCCTGCAGCGCATGATCGACATTTACACGCACTGGGTTCCCCGGGAAAAGATTAAAACCACCAATATCTGGAGCAGCGAACTTTCCAAGCTGGTGTCAAACGCCATGCTGGCGCAGCGCATATCTTCGGTAAACAGTATCTCCGCACTCTGCGAAAAGACCGATGCCAATATTCTGGAAGTTTCCGCCGCCATGGGGCTGGATTCAAGAATCGGCTCGAAATTTCTGAAAGCCAGTATCGGCTTCGGCGGATCGTGCTTCAAGAAAGACATTCTAAACCTCGTCTACCTGTCGGAATTCTACGGACTTCCGGAAGTTGCCGCCTACTGGGAACAAGTGGTGCTGATCAATGATTATCAGGAAAGACGTTTTGTAGCAAAGATCTGCAATAAAATGTTCAATACCATCGCCAGCAAGAAGATCGCGGTTTTCGGGTTCGCGTTCAAGGCGGACACCGGCGACACTCGCGAATCCCCCGCGATCTATGTCTGCAAGATGCTGCTGGAAGAGCGGGCGAAGCTGGCAATCCACGACCCGAAAGCGCTGGAAAACGCCATGCTAGATCTGGCCGATGAAACCGGTGACATCACCTATTGCAACGATCCTTACGAGGCCGTCAAAGGCGCGCACTGCATAGCAGTACTCACTGACTGGAAAGACTTCCTGAAATACGATTTCCGCAGGATTTATGAGCTGATGGAAAAACCGGCGTTCATTTTCGACGGACGGAATCTGCTGGACCATAAAGCAATGTTCGAACTCGGATTCAACGTCTATCCGCTGGGACAGCCGGCGCTAAGTCATTTGAAGTAAGGGTGCTGATTTCAACGGAGCGGCGTCAAAAAATGGCGCAATTTGCTTCTATTCTGCTTGATAAATACACAAAAAACAAGTAGTGTACAGGCTCCATGTTGTATGGATTGATATCGTTTTTAACAAACGTTTAATTAAGATAAAAAGGAATGAAAAATGAGCAATATTTCCGCTTTACAGAAAGCCAGAGCCGCCTATTGTCCGAAACTGCCGCCCGCACTTGAAGGCGGAGCTAATGTCAAAGTGGTCGAAGGCAAGCCGACTACAGCAGTCGCTGATGCAAAAAAGATCAAAGCGCTGTTCCCGGCAACCTACGGCAGCCCTGAAGTAACATTCAAAAAGCTCACGAAAAAAGCAGCAGTAAAACCGGTCAACATCGGCGTGATTCTTTCCGGCGGACAGGCCCCGGGCGGCCATAATGTCATTGCCGGGATTTTCGACGGCATCAAATCACTCAATAAAAACAGCAAACTGTACGGCTTCAAAAAGGGCCCGGACGGTCTGGTCAAGAACGAATATATGGAATTGACCGCCAAGATCATTGACGCCCACCGCAACACCGGTGGTTTCGACATGATCGGTTCCGGCAGAACCAAACTGGAAACCGTTGCGCATTTTGAAGCTGCCAGAAAGAATTGTGAAGCCCTCGGCATCAGCGCTCTGGTGGTTATCGGCGGCGATGACTCCAATACCAATGCCTGTCTGCTGGCTGAATATTACAAGTCCAACAAGATTCCGATCAATATCATCGGCTGCCCGAAAACCATTGACGGCGACCTGAAAAACGAGCACATCGAAGCCTCATTCGGATTCGACACCGCCTGCCGTGTTTACAGTGAACTTATCGGCAACATCTGCCGCGACGCCAACTCCGCCAAAAAATACTGGCACTTCATCAAAGTAATGGGCCGTTCAGCGTCCCATATCGGCCTTGAGTGCGCATTGCAGACCCATGCCAATATTACGATCATTTCCGAAGAAGTCGCCCAGCGCAAAATGACTATTGCCGGAATTGTCAACGACATCTGCGATGTCGTTGCCAGACGTTCAGCCAATGGCGAAAACTTCGGTGTGGCGATCATTCCGGAAGGCCTGATTGAATTCATCCCGGAAGTCAAAACACTCATCAGCGAACTGAATGACATCCTGGCTAAACAAGCCGATGCTTTCCAGAAGCTCGACAATGAAGAAAAAATTAAATTCGTCACTAAGTCTCTCGATAAAACCATGTCAAAGACTTTCAGCTCCCTGCCCCAGGGCATCCAGCTTCAGCTCTGTCTTGACCGCGACCCGCACGGCAATGTTCAGGTTTCACTGATTGAGACTGAAAAGATGCTTGGGGAAATGGTCAAGAAGCAGCTCAAGGAAATGGCCGCAAAGGGTAAATACAAAGGTAAATTCAGCACCCAGAGCCATTTCCTGGGTTATGAAGGCCGCTGCGCCGCGCCGTCCAATTATGATGCTGACTACTGCTACAGTCTGGGCTATACCGCCGCCGCCCTGATCGGCGCCGGTAAGACCGGATACATGGCATCAGTCCGCAACACTACCAAACCCAGCACCAAATGGGTTTGCGGCGGCATTCCGATCACCATGATGATGAATATTGAAAAACGTCACGGCGAAGACAAGCCGGTAATCCAGAAGGCGCTGGTCAAACTCGATGCCGCGCCGTTTAAATTCTTCGCGAAAAATCGCGACCAGTGGGCAGTCAGCAGCGAATATATCTATCCCGGCCCGATTCAGTACTTCGGCCCGTCCGAAGTCTGTGATCAGGTCACTGTGACACTCGCTCTGGAACACAGCAAGAAATAATCCGTTTGACAGGAATCCGCAGTTATGGGAGCCAACAGCAGCATTGACGTCGGGTATGTCGCCGGTCTGGCCAGAATCGAACTGGATCCGGCTGACAAGGAACGCCTCCAGCATGATATGGAGGCGATCGTCGGCTATATTGAGCAACTCAGCGAGTTGAATGTTGACGGCATTGAGCCGACCGCTCATGCCGTTCCCATGACCAATGTCTGGCGGGAAGACCGCGCCGGCACTCCGCTCGGGCGCAAGGCAATGCTGGCCAACGCCCCCGCCACTGTTGACGGCGAGCAGTTAAAAGTACCGCAAGTCCTGCCGGGCGAAGGGATGGCATAAAATGAGCATTGATATCAAAAAAATGACTGTTGCTCAAGCCGCCGATGCGCTTGCCGCCGGAACCTGTACAGCAGTGGAACTTTGCCAGTCCTATCTGGACCGGATTAAAAACGTTGACGGTCAGGTCAAAGCTTTCCTGAAAATAGATGAAGCAGACATTATGTCCCGCGCCGGAGAATCCGAAAAACGCCGCGCCGCCGGACAGCCGTTGAGTCCATACGACGGTATTCCTGTCGGCATCAAAGACTGCATTGTCACCCAGGGGCAGACTTGCAGTTGTGCTTCAAAAATACTTGAACCAGTTGTTTCCCCTTATGATTCAACGGTTGTCGCCAGACTGAAGGCTAAAGGTTTTATTCCTACAGGACGGCTCAACATGGACGAATTTGCCATGGGTTCATCCTGTGAAAACAGCGCGTTCCAGAAGACCGCCAACCCCTGGGATCTGAATTGTGTTCCTGGCGGCTCCAGCGGCGGTTCCGCCGCATCAGTAGCGGCTTCGGAGGTGCCGGCGGCGCTCGGTTCGGACACCGGCGGCTCAATCCGTCAGCCCGCGGCGTTCTGCGGCATTATCGGCCTTAAACCGACCTATGGCAGGGTTTCCCGTTACGGTCTGATCGCCTTCGCCTCATCGCTCGATCAAATCGGCCCGATGGCGCATGACGTGCTTGACGCCGCAATCATTCTTGACACCATCGGCGGACACGACCCGAAAGATTCAACGTCGCTCCCCACTCCATGTCAGGGTTTTGCTGACGCCGTCCGCGCCGCCGGCAAAGAGACCTTGAAAGGTCTCAAGATCGGCCTGCCGAAAGAGTATTTCAACGGCGAAGGTCTGACCCCGTCAGTCAAACAGGCCATTGACCAGGCCGTTGAAACAGTTAAGAAACTCGGTGCCGAAACGGTGGAAGTTTCGCTGCCGCATGCCAAATACGCCATCGCCACCTATTATATTATCGCGACTGCGGAAGCCAGCGCCAATCTGGCCAGATTCGACGGTATCCGTTATGGTGCTAGAGCAGAAAGCCCGGATCTGATTCAGACTTATTTCAAATCCCGCGGCAAAGGCTTCGGCGATGAAGTTAAACGACGCATTCTGCTCGGCACTTATGTGCTCAGCAGCGGTTACTATGACGCATACTATCTGCGTGCCCAGAAAGTCCGCACCCTGATCCGTCAGGACTTTGAACACGCTGGCACACAGTGCGATGTTATTCTAACGCCGGTAACTCCGACAACCGCGTTTAAGTTCGGCGAGAAATCCGACCCGCTGCAGATGTATATGGCTGACATTTTCACCATAGCATTGAATCTTTCCGGCAACTGCGGTATCAGCGTTCCCGCCGGTATCTGTCCGGAATCCGGCCTTCCGGTCGGCGTACAGTTCATCGCTCCCGCCATGCAGGAAGAGAAACTGCTGAAAGTCGCCAGAATCTTTGAACTGAACCGCCCGGTCCGGGAATTTTTCCCCGCGCTTTAAATTTAAATGCCGGAGGTGCATGATGAATAAAGCAATGCTGCTATTGTCGCTGTTCACGTTCTGTTTATTACCATGCTTTCAGTCTGTCGCGCTGGATTCGGAAAACGATGCCCCCGCGCTGAAGCTCTCCAAATGGTTGATGAACGGTCCGGTAAAAATCGAATTTGATAAAAAAGACAAAGATGCTGACAAAAAGCTTTTCGCCATAGTATTCTGGGGAACCTGGTCCAGCCCCTGCCGCGACGCGATTCCGCTGCTATCCTATCTGCAGAAAAAATACCGGGACAAAGGGTTAAAAATCATTGCTGTCACCCGTGAAGATGAAGGCACGGTAACAAAGTTTATCGAGGCTAATCTGACGGCACTTAGCTTCGGGATCGTATTGGATGACCAGAGCATTTCCACATTGACTTATATGGGCGAAAGCCGGATATTCCCTAAAGTATTCATCATCGGCAATGGCAATCAGCTCATCTGGAGCGGTGAAGCCATAGACTTGCCGACGGTACTGGATAAGTTCTACACCGGGCGTTTCAACCTGTCAAAGCAGCGGGAAATATCGAAGCTGACCCAGGAACTCCAGATTGCCATGATGCAATCAAAAAACGACATGGTAAGGTCAATTGCGCAGCGCATTCTTGAGATTGATCCGGAGGACGGCTTTGCCTTTAGAACCACAATGTTTGCCTATGAAAGTGATGAAAAAACAGATGAAGCAATGCAGTTCCTGTCAAAGATGATTAAAGACAATCCTAAAATAGCCCGATTCAACTTTATCAAAATAGATTTTATCGCCAGATACCCGGCGTTCTCCAAAGAACTGCTGCCGACGGCTGAAGCCTTCTTAATTAATTTTGCGAACAGTCCGGATGAACTCAACAACCTGGCATGGGCGCTGGTAGACCGTTTCCCGTATCTGCCTGGCACTCTGGAAATAGCCTGGAACGCCGCTGATAAAGCCTGCAAGACTGTTGAAAAGAATGGTAATGACGAGCAGAAATCAGCCTGTTTCAATACCATGGCGCTGATCTATTATAAATGCGGGATGCTGCAGCAGGCAATTGATACCCAGAAAAAGGTGTCCGC
>CAIMFA010000871.1 GCA_903840185.1 uncultured Lentisphaeria bacterium
CCTTGCCCCTGACGAATTGCCCGACATACAGTATCACCGGCGGACCGTCTTCACGTTTCTGTCTGAAAACAGAGTCTTTCAGAAGCTTGAAAGGATATAATTTGTATATGGAATTGATATCAAAACCGTTTATCAGCAGATTGTTCCGCATATACCCTGAAATAACGGCAAACGCGTTGCATTTTCTCACCTCCCGCATAAGCGCCATTCTGCGGAAGAGATTAATAAATTTTATGCAGTTCTTCTGGCGCTCAATCAGTCCGCAGCAGATCGAACAGTAAAACGGATTGAACGGCAAATGGCAATTGATTCTGGTTACCGGGAAATATTTATGCCGCCGCAGGCAGTAATAGTCATGATCATGCATAAAGACAATTGTAGTAAATTTACGCCGGATCTTTCTCAGCAGTTCCGGATCTTCAACTTTATGGATGAACGCAATATCAAACTCAGAGCCGTCAAACTTTTCAATATCCCGCGGCGAATAACTTTTGCGGAACACCTCAAGAAAAACGTCAGGTTCTTTACCGTCCGCGCGTTCAAATAAACCGGAGACTTCGAATCCGTTTTCAGCCAGCAGTCTGGCGGTGTCATAGATGTAGCGTTCAACACCGCCGAAAAATCCGGCCGTCGCAGACACATAAAGGATTCTATTTTTTTGACTCATACTTTTCTATTACTTTCCGGTAAAAATCCAGTAATTTGCCAGTAATTTTTTCCCAGCTGTAATTTTCCGTAGCCATTTTAAGAGAATTTGCTTTCAGTGATTTTATTAAATCCGGATTTGCTTTGAGCTTATAAAACGCATCCATAAAAGTCTGAATATCAGAAGTATCGAAAAATACCCCGGTCACCCCGTCCTCCACCAGACGCTGCAGGCCGCCGACTTTAGACACAATTACCGGAACTCCGGCCGACCAGGCCTCCAGCACCACAATACCAAACGGTTCAAGCAGAGACGGCAGAACAAAAATATCCGCCGCCTTATATGCGGAGATCAGCTCCGCGGATTCTGAATGCAGGCCCGGGATGATAGTGAAAATAGAATCCAGATCATTTTTCGCAATCATTGTTTCAAGTTCCAGATAATAGTCATCGGCCGTTACCGGGCCGATAATGACGCAATGTATTTTTTCGCCTGCCGCTTTCAGTTTTATCGCGGCTTCGACCAGGAGTTTCTGATTCTTCTGATAGTCAATCCTGGAAACACACAAAAGCATTGTGTCATCGCGGCCTATACCATATTTTTTCCTGAAGTCAAGCGTCGCCGCCCCGGCAAACTTGCTGTAGTTTACGCCGTTAGGAATATATTCCACCAGTTTATCCGGAAATTCGTCCCTTGTCCGTTCATATTCATCATAACCCACGCAGATGATCCCGTCAGCCATGGGCAGAAAGTCATTTCCGGCAGCAAAACGGTCAAGCAGCCTGCCATAATTGAAGGAATGCCTGGTCGCCCGGTTCATCTCATCAATCTCTTTTTGCGGCATATCATATCGGCCGCCAAGGAATGAAACGATAAAAGGAACCTTCTTTGTCATGGCGGCTTTACACGCCTGCGAGGCCAGTCGGGAGATTGTATGGCAGTGAATAACGTCATATTCGTTATCCAGCAAATGCCGGTATAATTTAAAGGAGAGCGGACTGCCGCCCTTCTTATCCAGACGCCGCTTATTGCCGTAGGAAAGCGGAAAATAAGGATAGAAATAGGGGAAACGCCTTATTAAAATACCATCAGCAGACTCTCTGGCCATTGGAGAAAGTGCGCGGGTACATAATATTTCAGGATTACAGCCCAGTTCGCGCAAACATTTTGAGGTGTTCCAGATGACAGCTTCAGTGCCGCCCCATTCCTTAAAAGCAAACCTCCTGACAACATTCGCTATTTTGAGATTCAAAACATCCATATATTAAACTTTTTTTTAAAATGATAGGTTTTATATTATAGTAATGTTAAAGCAATGTTTCAAGGTCTTTTAAGAAAATCGCGCCTGCCCTTCCAGGCGGCCAGACG
>CAIMFA010000872.1 GCA_903840185.1 uncultured Lentisphaeria bacterium
ACCAGATGAGCATTGGAGCGGGTAAGGGGAGTCGAACCCCTATAACCAGCTTGGAAGGCTGGTGCACAACCGTTATGCCATACCCGCGATAACATTCAAAAACTGCAAGTTTCAAAAAGTAACTTTGGTTACCGGAATTTCAAGAAAGCATCGAAAAAATCCGCCATTTTTTTCAACTAGCAGCGATTTGAATAAACCGCAAAAAAAAATGGTGCCGACGGTGGGAGTCGAACCCACACTCCGATGAAGGAACTAGGACCTGAACCTAGCGCGTATGCCAATTTCACCACGTCGGCACTAACAAGACCCTTTTTCATGTCAAGGCATCTATTTTACAATATAAATCTTGAAATTCAAGCCGGAATCCTAAAAAAAAACGATTAAAAAAATAGGAAATAGCAGTAAAAGACATTGGCGATATATCCGGTCAGAGCTAAAGTAATAGCATGATATTTAACATAAAAGAGACATTGAATGGGAAAAAAGACATGGATATCAGCCTGTCAAAATCTGGAAAATTCAGTTGAAGCGATAGTGCGGAAATTTTCGTTTCCGCGTCCGGTCGCGCTCTATTTCGTATCCCGAGGGATCGATGAGAGCGGAATTAACAGTTTTTTGACTCCTAAGCTGAATGAACTTAGTGACCCTTACCGGTTTCCTGGGATCAAAAAAGCGGCGGCAAGACTTTGGGACGCGATTAAAAAACGCGAACCTATTCTTATACACGGCGACTATGACACCGACGGCGTGACCGCGACGGCATTGCTGTCGCTCATTCTGCGTAAAAACGGCGCCGAAGTTCATTCGTTCATTCCGCACCGTTTCGACGACGGCTACGGTTTTACCCCGGAATCGCTTAAAAAAGCTTTTGCCGCAATCGGCAAGCAATGCCAGGTGCTTATCACCGTGGATTGCGGCATCACCAGTAATGAAGCCGTGATTGAAGCGGTAAAAATGGGCATTGACACCATCATCACCGATCATCATGAAGCTGGCTCCGAACTTCCTCCGGCTCTGGCGATCATCAACCCCAAGATTTATCCTGAACTGGCAGACCTGCATGTGCTTTCCGGCGCCGGCACCGCCTTTAAACTTTCTCACGCATTTATTAAATACGGACGCGAAAACAACCTCGGCGGTTTTACCACCAAGCTGGAGGACGTCCTCGATTATGTCGCGCTGGGTACCGTAGCCGATATCGTGCCGCTGCTGGGCGAAAACCGGATACTGGTCAAACACGGCATCGAAGTATTGAAAAAGCAATTCCGTCCGGGCATCCGGGCGCTGATTGAATCATCCAAGCTTAAGGCCGACCTTACTCCGTCCGACATCACTTTCAAACTGGCTCCGCGCATTAATGCGGCCGGCCGGGTCGGCGACGCCAATACCGCGCTGCGTCTGCTCGAAGCCGATAATATTGTCGATGCCTATCATTATGCCAATCAACTGGAAAAATATAACAGCATCCGCCAGGAAAAAGAGCAGGAAATATTTGAAGAAGCCAGATTGCAGATCGAGCGTGATATTGATTTAAGCAATTGCTATTCCATTCTGGTTGCCGGCAAAGAATGGCATCAGGGCGTTATCGGCATCGTCGCCTCGCGGCTGGCCCGCGACTATAATCGTCCGGCGATCGTGCTGACGATTCAGGGTGAAGAAGCCTACGGCTCCGGCCGCAGTATCGGCACCCTCAATCTGGTGGAAGTGCTGAGCAAAGCATCGCATCTGCTCGTCCGCTACGGCGGACATCCGATGGCGGTTGGAATCGGTCTTGCCTCCTCCAATATCAAACCGTTTTATCAGGCGCTCGAGGCCCGTGTCCGCGAACTGCTCTCGCTGGAAGATTTGCAGGAAAACATCTCTTATGACGGCGTAGTGGAACTGGAAGAACTAAGCACCGGCTTCTTTGATATGATTGACAGCCTGGCTCCGTTCGGCCACAGCAATCCCAAGCCGGTCTACCGTTTCAACAGTCTCCAGCTGGTCAAGAGCACTCAGGTCGGCAACAAGCATATCCGCGGAGTCTTCAAGAATTTCAACAATTCGCAGATAGAATTTATCGCCTTCAATCAGATTCCTGATACTTTCGATCACGGAATGTGGGATATTCTGGCCATGCCGCAGCTTAACACCTACTACAATGACAAAAAGCCCCAGCTCCAGATTGTAGACTTCAAACCCGCCGAATAGGAACTGTCTTTCGAAATAGAATTACGGTACTCCAAAGGCGATTTTTCTGCAATCATAATAAATGGCTTGAATGTAAATTCCAGTATAATTAAGCTAAAGATTCCTGCTCAACTTCTTTTTCAATATGAGCTTTCCTGTGCCATTTATGACGCAGATGTTCAAGGCAGACGTAGAAAACCGGCGTAACGAACAATGTCAGCATTTGCGAGAAGAGCAGGCCGCCGACCATAGTTACCCCCAGCGGTTGACGGGATTCGCCGCCGCCGCCGATACCCAGCGCGATCGGAATGCCGGCCATGATTGCCGCCGCCGTTGTCATCATAATCGGGCGGAAACGGACCAGGCAGGCCTGGATAATCGCTTCTTTCGAGGTTTTTCCTTCCTGCTGGGCAGTAATGGCGAAGTCAATCATCATAATACCGTTTTTCTTGACAATACCGACCAGCATGATAATACCGATAAAACCGTAGAGGGAAAGCTCGATATTACAGACCATAAGCGAAAGCAGTGCGCCGAATCCGGCAAACGGCAGCGCCGTCAGAATGGTAATCGGGTGAATGTAATCTTCATAAAGAATGCCGAGGATAATATAGATCACCAGAATAGTTACGAGCAGCAGCAGCAGCATGCCGCTCATCGAATCCTTAAACGCCTGCGCCGTACCCTGGAAATAGGCGGAAACTGATGATGGAAGCGTTGCGCCGATCTGAGATTCGATCTTATCCACTGCCTGGCTGAGAGAATAGCCGTTTCTTAAATTGAAAGAAATAGTAACAGATGGCAGTTGTCCGGAGTGATTCAACAACATTATGCCGGCCACTTGTTTAATTTCAACAAAATCAGTAAGCGGAACGAGGGTGCCGTTGCTGGAGCGGACATAAACCAGCGAAAGCGCATTCTGATCATAACGGAAAGCGTCTTTGAGCTCGAGCAGGACGCTGTACTGGTCGTCAGCGCCGTAAATAGTGGAGATGTCGTGGGGGCCGAACGCATCATATAGAGCGCTTTCGATCTGTGTCGCCTGTATTCCCATCAGTGCCGCTTTGTCACGGTTGATATTCAAATTGATCTGCGGATTGGCAATCTGCAGATCGCTGGTAACGTCTTCCAGTTCAGGAAACTGGCGCATGGCCTTTTCCGCCTTCTGGCCTGCGGCATAGAGTTCCCTGGTGTTGGAACCGGTCAGAGTATATTGGTACAGTGACTTGGTGCGGCGTCCGCCGATATTAATGACCGGGGGAACCGTCAGGTAGGTCTTGATGCCGGGAATAACCGCCAGTTTCGGTTTTAAATCAGCTACGATACGCTCCGCCGAGCGATTGCGTTCGGAACGCGGTTTCAAACGTAAAAAAAGGCCGCCGGTATTGCCTTCGCAACGCGACATAACCATTTCAATATCAGGGTCCTGACGGGCGATTTCGGCGGCAAGATACTGCTGCTTCTTCAATTCGGTAAAAGAAATACCCTGCGCGGCTTCGGTTTGACCGGAGATCATGTTCATGTCTTCCTGCGGCAGGAAGCCTTTGGGCATGATAATGAACAACCCGACGGTTGCGGCCAGAATTACAGCGGAAAAAACAACAGTCAGTTTCCAGCGGTCAATGCACCATGTAAGGCTTCGTTCGTAGAGTCCGATCATTCCTGTCGGCGGGCCGGTTCGGGACGGATCCTGGGAATGATGCTCATGGTGCTGGTGAAGCATCTGCTTTTTCAGGAAACGGCTGGCGAGCATCGGGATAAGGGTGAGCGATACAAGTCCGGAAACCAGGACTGCCGCGGCGATTACAACGCCGAATTCACGGAAGAACATGCCGACGATGCCGCCCATGAACATAACCGGGATGAACACTGCCGACAGCGACAGAGTCATGGAAATTACGGTGAAAAAAATCTCCCCTGAACCGTCAATGGCGGACTGCTGCACAGATTTACCCATTTCCACATGGCGGAAGATGTTTTCCAGCACCACAATGGCGTCATCAACGATGAATCCGATAGACAGCGTCAGCGCCATGAGCGACAGGTTGTCAAGGCTGTAGCCGCACAAATACATGACAACAAAGGTGCCGAGCACCGACATCGGCAGCGTCAGGCTGGGGATGATTGTCGCGCGGACATTGCGCAGAAAGAGGAATATTACCAGCACCACCAGAAACAGGGTCAGAATCATGGTGAATTCGACGTCATGAATTGATCTTTGAATAGTATCGGAACGGTCCAGCATTTTAATCATCCGGACTGAGGCGGGAAGCTGTCTGGAGAGTTCCGGGAGCAGTGCTTTAACGCTTTCAGCGACCGCAACAGTGTTTGACCCCGGCTGCCGCATAATGGAAAGGATGATCGCGCGGGTCTGTTCGCCGCCGGAAGACGCCCAGGCGGCGGTTAAATTATTTTCAACGCTGTCATAAACCTCGGCAACATCCTGCAGTCTGACCGGCGCTCCGTTGCGATAACAGATAACGATGCGTTTATAGGCGTCGGCGTTGAGCAGTTGTCCGTTGGCCTGGATGATCGGCGAAGTGTGACGCCCGTTCAAAGCGCCGGTGGGCTGATTGACATTGGCGGAAGAAATGGCTGCTTCAACTTCGTCAATGCCCAGCTGCCAGGCTGAGAGCAGTTTGGGATCAAGCTGGATGCGTACCGCATATTTTTGCGAACCCATCACTATGACTTGAGCTACTCCTTCCAGGGTGGAAAGCCGTTGCGAAATCACCGTCTGTGCATAATAATCCAGCATTGACAGCGGCAGGGTTTTGCTGGTCAGCGCCAGATAAAGAATCGGCATGTCGCTGGGATTGACTTTCTTATAGTAAGGCGGGGTGGGCATGTTGTTCGGCAGTTTCGGGGCGGCCTGTGAAATGGCCGACTGAACGTCCTGGGCTACTGCATCAATGTTCCGTTCCAGTTTGAATTGAAGAGTAACTACCGTACTGCCCAGTGAACTGGTTGAGGTCATCATGTCCAGCCCGGCAATAGTCGAAAACTGTTTTTCCAGCGGTGTGGCAACTGAAGAACCCATGGTTTCCGGGCTGGCCCCCGGCAGATTCGCCGTGACTGTGATCATCGGGAAATCCACATTCGGCAGATCATTTACCGGAAGCTTGGAAAATGACATTGTGCCGAAAATAATCAGTCCGCCGGTTAACAGCGAGGTCATAACCGGACGTTTAATGAAAAAAGTTGAAAGATTCATGGTTTAAACTCAAGGTTTTGCAGGAACGAAAGTTCTAGATTCAGATGCCGGCTTGCCGGCAGTTCCTCCGGCTTTTGTGACGTCATTTTTCTTTGCCGGTGCTGCCGTGGTACTATTGCCGGGTTCGTAAACACGGGCGCCGGGATAAAGGCGGACCTGGCCGTCGGTAACAACTTTTTCATTACCGTTAAGTCCTTCGAGAATAATGGTTTCGTCGTTCAGTGAACGGCCTGCTTTTACAGGATGATACTCTGCGGTGTTGTCCGGTTTGACGACGAAAACATAACTGCCGTCCTGGCCGCTGGAAACCGCCTGTGACGGTACCACCACACAATTTTTTTCCACAGTCAGGGTCAGCGTCACATTGACGAACTGGCCCGGCCAGAATTGCAGATCCTCGTTGGGGAACGTCGCTTTCAGTTTGACTGTTCCTGATGTCGGGTTGATTACGCTGTCGATGAAGGTGAGTTCTCCGTCTGCTTCCGCTCCGCCTTTTACCGGGACCTGGGCATGGACAACCAGTTTGCCCAGTCTGAAGAAATGCTGTATCTCCGGCAGATTCAATTGCGGCGGCGCGAAAACAACATAGATCGGTTTAAGCTGGACCAGTTCAATAACATCGATGTCATTGGCCTTTACCACCGTGCCTTCATAAACCAGAATATCGCCGGTACGCCCGTCCATCGGGGCTTTGATGGTGCAATATTCCAGATTAAGCTGGGCATTCTTGACCGCGGCTTCGGAAGAAATAACCTGGGCCCGCTGGGATTCAGCCTGGGCCCGCATTGATTTTGTGGAATTGGAATCGATTGCGCTGGATGCCAGCAGGCGCTCTTTCATTTCCGCCTGACGGATAAAATCTTCCAGCAATATCTTGTCTTTGGACAACGTCGCCTCGCATTGCTGCAGCACGGCTTCAAATGGACGTTTGTCTATTTCCAGCAGCACATCGCCTTTTTTAACGTGTTCGCCGGGTTTGGTCAGAAAATGCCTGATCTGCCCTGAAACCATGGTTTTAACCGGAACCTGAGAATATGCTTCCACTTTGCCGAAAGTGCTGATCTGCAGCGGCATGTCTTTGATTTTCGCCCGTTCAATAGCCACCGGCACCGCCGGCAGTTCACGAACTTTATCTTTTTTGTCACAGCCTGTTGACAGCAGCAGGCCCGGCAATATCGTCAACATTGCGCAAAATGAAAAAATAATCCTCATAATAAATATTTAAGCTCCTGAATTATTAAAGCAGTCTTTGCAGGCTGCTGAATCAAAACAATATAACTTGTATTGTTGAAGTCTTCAACTGGAACAATGCCAATAACATTCCGTGAATCCAGTTTGGAACGCGACAATATTATTTTATAGTCGTATAAAGTCAGCCGGCGGTTACGTTTAGTTTGAGATTATTGCTGATTTTCTATAATATTTGGCAAAGTAAAATATAAGAGAATCTGTTGCCAGGTCGGCACAGGCCTCATAGGAAGATTTTAGGAAACGGCCGTTCCGGCGACATGTGGCATAAAAAGAATGCTGCTTATATTGATTTCAGATTTAAATAACGTATTGTATACCGGCTTGGGTTGAGAGTGATTCTGGTTCTGTATAAATTAACCCGGAAAGTTTTTTACGCTATGGATGTTCAGGACTATAAGTTTGTCAGAATCAATCGGGTTTCGATTGCATATACTGACCGCGGCAGTGGACAGCCGATCCTTTTTGTTCATGGTTTCGCGTCGTTTTCATATACCTGGATGAAAATGATCAGTTATCTGCCGCAGCAGTTCCGGTTTGTCACGATTGACCTGAAAGGCTATGGTTACTCCGAAAAGAAATGCGATGCATTTCTGGCGCCTTACGACCAGGCGGTGATTCTTTCCGCGTTCATCCGCCGGATGGATTTGCGCGATGTGATCCTGGTCGGGCATTCGATGGGCGGCGTGATCAGCCTGATTTCCCTGATCAGTGAAAAAGTCAGAAGCCGGATAAGTAAACTGATTCTGGTGGACAGCGCCGGAGTATTTCAAAAACTGCCGGATTTTATTGACGATCTTACCGCTACTTCGGCGAATAATCCGCTGATCAGGCTGGCTGACGAAGACCTGATGGCCGCGCTGGTGCTGGAGGAGGCATTTCATGATGAAAACAGGATTACTCCAGAAACCGTTAAAGAATACGGCAATATTCTGCGCCAGCCTAAAGCCAAGGAATGCCTGATTTCGTCGGCAAAACAGATTGAGATTGCCAATGAGAAGAAGTTTTTACATCTGATCGGGAAAATCAATATTCCGGTGCTGATCATCTGGGGTGAGGATGACCGGATTATCAGCGTTGACGACGCATTTCTATTTCAGAAAGATCTTTTTGACGCGCAATTGCATATCATTCCTGACTGCGGGCATTCGCCGCAGGAGGAAATGCCGCAGGAAACAGCCCGCATAATCGCGGAATATCTGAGCGTTCCGCTGGAAACAGTAAAGCCGGAACTCGTTGTAACTGAACCTCTGCAAGCCCCGGCAGGCAAGCCGGAAAGCAGTGCAGGCAGTCCGGCTGCCGTGCCGGTTGAGCAGACCGGCAGGCATTTCGGCAAATTGCATATGCGGCGGCTGATTGACAACTGGAGTTTCGGAACGTTCCTGTTGATTCTTTTCATCAAAATGCTTCAATTGCTGAAAAAGATAGGCTTCAGCGCCGAGGAGAACGGCTGGCGCAAGGCAACTTGCGTTTTTCTGCGCAATGAACACTCTAAATTTATTCTCGCCACTTTCCGGGTGACCTACGCCGCCGGCAGGACGCCGCCACAGAATAAAGCAGAGGCGAGTGCGATAGTGATCGAACGCCTGGCGGATTATTTGAGCCGCAATCCGGATTGCCACTGGGCCCTGGATTGGGGGCTTTTCATGACAACAAGGAAAAAACTGCTGTTTACCGACATAACTGAAGCTGAATTCAGCAAAGACGGCGTTTTGCGCAAGCTGACTCCGCATCTGGATAAAAAATGTTCAACCTTTTCGGTTATTGATGATAACATTACTGTGGCTGCACTAGCCCGGATGGTTGAGATCTACCAGTCGCTGGAAGAGGTCGGTGACAGTAAACGGGCATGGGTGGTTTATAAGAAAATGCGCAGCTGGATCAGGTCGGTCAAAGGTCTGTCCCATGCCGGACGGCAGGAACTGCGGCATTATATCGAACGGGTTTTGAATGGCACGTTTATTCAGTTTGAGACGCTGCCGGGAAATGAGGATTCTGATTTATTCATCAGGAACAGACTGGCTACGCCGAATTTGAAAACTCGCAGGCATCCGGGGTTCGGACTGCTGAATATCGTCTGCCGTTTTACCAATGATTTTGCCGAGTCAGATTTATGGTTTCAGTACCACCATGTGCCGGTGGACGGCATGCCGATGCAGGAGATGCTGCAGCAGTTGAAAGATGAATGGGGCTCCGCCGGGCAGATCAAATACCCGGCTTTGAACAGCAATGCCGCCAAGCCGGAGATATTCTATTTCGGACACAGAATTTTCCGCGCCAGGATTTATGCTGATTTTAAGAAAGTGGTAAAATTGAGGAAGCATCTGAATGAACGGTATTACGCCGAAATGGGCGGGCCTGCTTCAATTTCCAGCATGATTATCTGGGGGCTGGCCCAGCACGAATATTTCCGCGACCGCAAATTCCTGTTTCCGGTAGATACCGCGCTGATGGAGGATATCCCGGCTGACCAGCGCAATATCAGCCTGATGGTCATCCGTCCGAACAAATACAGAAGCGAGAAAAATTCGCTTCACGGCTTTCTGCAGTATCAGCGGGAATTCAACCAGCGCATGTTCGCCACCAGGCTGGGCAAAAGCGAGAGCTATGAGCTGCTTGAACTGTATGCGATGATTCACCCGATGTTCTACTATATCGCCAGATATTTCATGCCGGGCGCCATGAGTGAAATCTTCGGCACCGCCGGGGTGACTATTCTTAAAGACTCGGAAATGTTTGTCAGTCCTCTTACCGACCTGCAGATTAACGGTTTTATTGCGCTTGGAAATCTGATGGTGCCGACTGAAGACGGTAAAAACGCCGGCGCGGTCAGCATCTGCGGTTCCAGAGCCCTGGTCAGGGAATATATTAAAGCCATTTACAATCTTACTGAACATTATCCTGAATTCCTGCATATCGAATCTTTATAAATATATCGATATAATTTAAAAGTGAATATATTTTATCTTGATATCCTTGTATGTAAATCATATCAATATATTTTAATATGTTATATGAATATATAATAACAGATTAAAACTTATGGAGTTTATATGTACAGGATATGGCGTTCCCCCTACAGCGAATTCGGCAAATTTACGCTGGTTCCTAATGATCTGCATGACGAAACCGTAACTGCTGTGCAAGTATATACTGACGAAGTGCTTAAGGGCATTGCGGAGTCAGGTTTCAACGGCATCTGGGTGCATGGCCTGCTGCATAATCTGGTTACGGCGGAAGAATTCCCCGAGTTCGGCCGCAATTCAGCGATCCACTTGAAAAATATGCGCGAATTGATAAGACGCGGCGCTAAATACGGCATCAAAGTCTTCATTTACATGCAGCCGCCGCGGGCGATTCAGGTTGCTGACGAAGTGTTCTGGAAAAACCATGCCGATGTTGCCGGACAGGAGGAAGATATTGAGGGAGAGCCCGGACAAGTCATCAGGGTGCGCGCCATCTGCACTTCCACGTCAAAAGTCAAAAACTATCTGAAGAACGCGGCTGCCAGTCTGGCCGAATCTCTGCCCGGCCTGGGCGGAGTGATAATGATTACCGCGTCTGAATATCCGGCGCATTGCGTTTCCCGGCGCGGGCGGGTGCTCGGCGCTTTAGGCGAGATCAGTTATATGCCGGTAGAGTGTCCCCGCTGTGCGGAACGCAAACCGGAAGATATAGTCAGCGAGGTTATTGCTCTGGTCAGGGATGGTATTCGCTCCGTGTCAAAAGACATGGCAATCATTGCCTGGAACTGGTCCTGGTCATTTTATGTTGATATTCCGTGCGCGGAGATTATCAGAAAGCTGCCGAAGGATGTTATCCTGATGGCGGATTTCGAGCGCGGCGGTTTCAAAGATGTGCTGGGGCACCAGCAGCATAAGATCGATGAATATTCGATTGGTTATGCCGGTCCTTCCGGGCAGTTCAAAGCATCCTTCGAGCTTGCCCGCGACCTTGGTTTGTCCTGCATGGCGAAGCTTCAGTTCGGCACTACTCACGAACTGGCGACAGTTCCGAATCTGCCGGTACTGGGCAATCTTTTCCAGAAAGCCGATTTCCTGCGCAAAAACAATCTAGCCGGGTTCATGGGCTGCTGGAATTTCGGCAATATGATCACGGCGAACACCGCCGGATTCAACTACTTTTTAAGCAAAGATTGTCCGGATGATAAAAATATGGCGCTTAAAACGTTCGCTGAACAGTATTTTCCGGGATGCCGTCCGGACAGAGTAGCCGCCGCCTGGGATAACTTTGCTGATGCGATGAACAGCTATCCGATATGTATTCCGTATCTGTATGCCGGTCCTACCAACTATGCCATAAAGATGACACCCAGGCCGGAACCGCTGGATGGTAAATCAGCCGGACGCTCATGGTTGCTGGACGAGCGCGGCGACGATGTTTCCGGAGCGATTGCAGATTTTTCGCTGGACGAGATTATTGATGGCTTCAAGCTGCTTTCGGAAAAATGGCGCGCCGGAGTGACACTGCTGAGTACAGGTTTGAACGGTGTCAGCGATAAACATGCGGAAGAGGAACTGGCGAACGCTGAAGTATGCCGGGCGGCTTTCAGGAGCACCTATAATGTTTTCCGGACGTATAAACTGCGTAAAGAGTGGAATCCGGGCAAATTGTCCGAGTATCTGAAATGTGCTGCCGATGAGCTGGAAAACGTCAAACGTGCGCTGCCTTATATTGAAAAGGACAAACGCCTGGGGTATCATTCCGAAGCTCAAGGTTACATGTTCGACGCTGTTTCGGTTAAAGCCAAGATCAAGGCTCTGGAACAACAATTAAGCTGAATTATTCTCTCCGGCAATTTGAAATCGTGCCGTTGTGAATTTATGCTATCCTCCTGTACTGTAAAACAAGAGGTAACGCATGGACGTTGAACCGCAAAATTCAAAAATATTCAGGAAGATCTGCAAGCAGGCGGGGAAGGCGGTCGCTGATTACAGGATGATCGCCGGCGGTGACCGGCTGATGGTCGGCCTGAGCGGCGGCAAGGACAGTATGATGTTGATGCATGTGCTGACGCATCTTCAGCGCCACGCTCCTGTCGATTTTGAAGTTACCGCTGTTACTTTCGACCCCGGATTCCCTGGATTCAACCCGTCTGCGATTCAAAAATACGCGCATGAACAGGGGTGGGAGCACCATATCGTAAGCGTCGGCATGGAAGACTTGCTCAAGGAAAAAAACGCGGAGCGCCGCCCCTGTGTCCTGTGTTCCAGAATCCGGCGCGGCAAACTCTACGGCAAAGCCGGGGAACTCGGCTGCCGTAAAATCGCGCTGGGTCATAATCTGGATGACGTCTGCGTAAGTATGCTTATCAGTTTGACGCGGGGGCTGGGGATCAAGACGATGGCACCGAATGTCAAAGCCGACGAGCTGTATTTGAAGGTTATCCGTCCGTTGACATATGTGCCGGAGAAGATGATTGTCGAGGGTGCCCGTATTTTCGGTTTCCCGGATTGCGGGAAATGTGTTTACCAGGATCGACTGGAAAAATCCGGCGACCGGGCATATTTTGGAAAGCTGCTTGATCAGATGGAACAGCGTATTCCGCATATCCGTCAGAATATGCTGTATTCGATGAGCAGCGTGCGTCCGGGTTACATGCTTGACCCTGAGTTCTTAAAACTGGATTGAAAGGAATTGCTGATGAAAGAAATTAAGATTTTTTTGCTGCTGCTGATACTTGCCGCCGGATTGCCCGCCTTGGCGGCTTCCGAGGCTAATGTGCCTGCAAGTCCGCCAAAACCGTCTGAAGATGTATATCGCCGCTATCCGAAACCACCTGAACGCTGGCATGATCCTTTCGGTGTTTACTGGAAAGAAGCCAGACCGGTGGATTTCGTCTATCTGGGGCCGGCCCAGCTTGGCGGCGGTATTTTCTCTTTAGCCGGTTATACTGTAATGTGGCCGGGGAAATTGATATGGAACACCTGCAACTGGGATTTCTCCGACGAAGACGCATTTTTCCCGCCGATTGATTTTTCCTCCAAATATTGCGGTGTTGCCGGATGTTATGTGCTTGGATCGCCATTCTGGCTGCTGGAAAAAGCTTTCTGGGACGGCCCTGTCTGGCTGTTCTCCGGCAGCGGCGACAAAAAACAGGAACCGGCTACTGCTGGAATTCCGAAAGCTTGACGATGCGTCTTTCGCGTTCCGATCTTTCCGCGGCAAACCCGGTAACCATTGTTTCATAGGAGTCTGAAGCCGGAGTTTCCGGCGGCAGCCCCCTGGCGACCAGCTCCGCGATTCTCAGGTTCTGCCCGTGCGTATTGTGGAACCATACCTGGTCTTCCTCTTTCGGGAAACTGATTTTCTCGGCAATTTTGCTGACCAGTTGTTTAGGCGAATCGCTGAATTCCCAGCGGCGGATGCGGCGGCGGAAAACGTCGGTCTCAATCGCGCCTTTGGTGCCGAAAATATGGTACTGCAGATAATGACCGTCATCGGACTGCTTTTCAAGCATTTCGAGGAGCGGATCGGAGTGATCGGTCTCGGCGATATACATGACGAAGTTCAAGCTGGATACCGCGCCGTTTTTAAACCGCAGATTGATCTGGTGGTTGTCCGGGTGATTGAAATAATTAACCACATTGGGCGCATTCATGGAAAAGACTTCATCAACCGGACTGTTGATCCACCAGCGCTGGAGGTCAAGGTAATGTGAAAGTTTTTCGCCGATCAGTGTGCCTTTGCTTTTACTGCGCCAGGTGTCTTTCAGGTGAAATTCACTGCAATAGTAGCGGCATTGAGTGTTGACCGGAGTTCCAATCAGTCCCCGCTCGATCCAGTCTTTTACGGTCATATACATTTTCGAGTAATGCAGTTCAAATCCGATCTGGAGAAAGCCGCCGGTCTCTTTCTCCACCGCCAGCATCCGCCTGGCGTCGGAAAGATCAATCCCCATCGGTTTTTCGCACAGGACAGCTTTGCCGGCGCGCATGGCCATTTCGGTTTGTCCGGTATGGACTTCATTGATCGAGGCAATGTAGACCAGCTTGATTTCCGGATTATTCATAATCGAGGCCAGATCACTGGTGGCGCTGATTCCAAGTTCCCTGCCGCGCAGGGCCGCTCTTGCCTGGTCAGGCTCATAACCGTAAATGTTTCTGACATAAGGCGACGCTTTGGCCGCGCCGACATGAGTTCCACCCATGCCGCCAAGCCCCAGTACTGCAACATCAATCTTGTTTTCCATTTTTCGACCTTTTATGATTCTCTTATGATCAATTCCGGGGAGACTGTAATTCTTTCCCCTTTTGCATGTTCCGTAATACACTGTGCCGTAATTTTTCCGATCTGGGATTCATTGACGGAAACAGACGTGAGGGCAGGGGTGATTACTTCCGCCCACGAAGTATTGAACAGTCCGACTACACTGACATCTCTGCCTGTCTCAAGTCCCAGTTTTTTTGCAACATGATAAACTTTCAAGGCGCGGAAGTCCGCTACTGAAAACACGCCGCATTCACCCGCCCTGATGAAATCTCCAATGCTGTTTTCAGTAGTTGAATCCCGGGCCGGGAATATATCGTGAATTACAGAAAAATTCGATTTAAAATTTATACCGGCTTCATTCATAGCCTGTTTTATCCCGGCGGCAATCATAAAGTCGAAAGTCTCTTTGACGCAGCCGTGCCGGGTGACCAGGGCAGGGGAGTAAGGTTCGAATGTCAGCATCGCAATCCGTTTTTTTCCTGATTTTATCAGATGTTGACCGCCGAGATAACCGGCTTTGTAAAAGTCGCAAACTATCTGATTCGCATCCGGGAAATCCAGTTTTGTTTCATAAAAGATTACATAATTGAGCTGGCGGAATTTCTCTTTATTGCGGTGCAGATTCCGGTATGGAACATGGCGGGTACCCTCGATGATCAGCGAATCAAAACCATCTTTAATATATTGCTGTATCCGCTGCTCTTTATCCTCGATGGAAAAAGAGTCATCAGTAAGATAACTGCCAAGTGGAATTGTGTAGTAATTCTGAATTTGAAGCTCTGTTATCAGTGTATCCGCCAGATTCTGGTACATATCATCTTTGGCAGGAATTATCAGGCCTGCCTGACCGTACCTTTGGGGTTGAGAGGACGGCGTTGCGGTTTTATGTTCACACACAAATACGCCTTTGCCTTGAGTCTTATAAATATAGCCTTCTGTTTCCAGATAGCGCAGAGCATTTAAAACTGTTACCTGAGTAGTGTTGAAGTATTCGGACAATTCACGGCTGGAAAGTAATTTATCGCCGGGGCGCAATTTACCCTTGACGATCTGCTTTTTAAGGCTTTCGCTGATCTGATAATACTTTGGCATCGGAACCGAACTGTCGATCTTTTTTAACATTCAATATCCTTTAAACTGATATATAGCACTATTTCAATTTTACACTGAAAAATCGAAATGTCAACCCCTTGTTTTTAAAAATGAATTAGTTTATTGACGAATTGTGATATTTCAGCTTATGGCGACTTACTGTTCGCTGACCAGCGGTTTCTCCCGTACCCCTTTGGCCTCAACAATCGGCCAGCTGGCACGTAAATCGCTCTTGTATGGACCGATTTTGTCCACCGGGATAGGCTTGAAGCCTAAAGCAAAAGCAGGCGAATCATTGCGCAGGCGGTAGTCGCCATTGCCGGGATTTATAAATAGCGGATCCGCCACCACTGAATGAGCGTCCTGACCGAGTGCTTTCCACTCTTTCCATTCGTCGGCTTTCTTGACATTCTTTTGCGGTATCCCAAGCGGCATGTTTTTGTGCCAGTAAAGATTCCAGTCCCATTGATTGCGGCTGAACGGGACATTGCTGAGTTTGAACAGCTCCGCTTTGGGGTTGGTATAGTAAACGATGTTGCGCTTGAACGTATTGCCGGACATGATCAATCCGTCAAAGCCGGGGGCCTGTTCCGGCTGTATGCTGATGTTGCGCATGTCTTTCCAGGCGGGCTGGTCTTTAATAGAATTATATCCTTTGATCATGGCTGGCAGATGTTCGAGCCAGAATTTGTGGGTTTTGTTCCAGCCGCTGTATTGAACCTGCTGCTGCGCGCCGTCGATGAAGATGTTGTTCTCAATCAGATTGTCGCGCCCGTTGTGCAGATGAAGCAGGCCGTCTCGAGCCCGTATCACAATGTTGCCGATTACATCCACGCCTCCAGCGTTATCGTCCAGGTATATCCCCCAGGAGTAGTGCGGCGACACCCAGCGGCCTTTGTCCTGACCGTAGCCGAGACTGTCGTGAAAATAATTGTACCGGATCACTGAGCCGCGCGAGGAAATCCAGTCGCGCCCTCCTGTATACACTGCGCCCGTATCCTCGGTTTCCAGATTGATATGGCGGATGTGGTTGTATTCAATAATCAGATTATTGCCGCTGAACATGATCCCGATGCGCGGACAGTCGTGAATCAAGTTATGCGATGCACGGTTCCCGCAGCCGCTCATGTCGATGCCAACCCCCTGCTTGTAATAAACACCAATATGATGAATGTAGTTGTTGTCGGCATAGTTGTTGGCAGGAGTGAGTGTGATGCGGTCGCCGCCGCTCAATGAAATTCCATGACCTCCAACCTCGTAGATATCATTTCCCGCTATGCCGTTGTTTTTGCCGCCGGCTACCACGACTCCGGACATGCCCCAGTCCCAGTGAGCTACCACGTTCCGGATGGTATTGCCCGCAATCAGGCAGTTTGCCGTATTGCGCAGGACAATGCCGCTGCCGTCACAGCATTCCAGTGTCAACCCCTTGATTGTCACATAGCTGGTTCCGGTCAGCTCCACCAGAGTCTGCAGGACAGGTGCGTACACTGTGCCTTCGGTGACCGGCGACGGCGGCCAGAAATACAGCGTCCAGGTCTGCTTGTCCAGATACCACTCGCCCGGCGCATCCAGTTCCTCAAGCAGATTTCTGACGTAATAACCTGAAAGTCGGATAAAGCGTACACTATTTGCCGGTAACCCCAAGGTACTCCATGAACAACCTGTCCCTGGCCACTGATTCGGTTGACCATCGGTAGTTTCCCATGAC
>CAIMFA010000873.1 GCA_903840185.1 uncultured Lentisphaeria bacterium
GCTCTCGCCTGAAAGGCCAACAATCTGCCTGGATGAAGGCGAAGCCGCTTTTCAAATGGCTTTATATTATGGTTCATGGCTGCATGTTTCCCCTTACTACAGATATCCGACGATAGAAGCATTGCCTAAAGACGCGCTTAAACTTTTTTCCCGCTACAACCCGCTGTTTGAATTTCTGGAAGGTAGAAAATGGGTTTATACTCCCAACCCGCTCAGTGTAGAGATAAATTCAGAGAACATCTACAAGTCTCCGCTTTTGAATCATGGCGAAAAAATCAAAGCTAATATTTTCAAAACGTCCTGGGGCGAATATATCATTGTTATTCTGGCGGTTCCCAAAGGTTTGGCGCTAAATAATTCACGTCACGTTCCGCTGACAGTTAAATTTAAAATTCCGGAAAATGACGCATTAAAGCAGGCGGTAATTTTCGGAGCTGACTACAAAGGTTATACGATTGCAAAGCCGGTTCCGGCAGAAAACGGATATCTTGAATTTCCAGTGCTGGAACACGGCGTCGCAACCATGATCGTTCTAACTAAAGATTTTAAAAGACTGCATTCAATTAAAGAATGGACAAAATTTTCTGAAACGAAAAAATAATATTTTAGGAGTAAAATGAATAATTTAAATGCACATAATTCTTCAGCATACGGAACATTACGCGCCGGAGTCGCAAAAAGTGAAATTACCAATTGTGATCCGGGGGTTACGGTCAATGATCCGCTGTATGCCAAAGCGCTGGTGCTGGACGACGGCAAAACCAAAATTGCCATTATCGGCATGGATGCCGTTGCGATAGGGATGATATGCGATATCGGCGATGATTTTCTTGGAAAACTGCGCGGGCGGATAGAAAAAGAACTTGGTATTCCAGGACGAAACGTTCTGGTTAATGCATCGCATACCCATACAGCAGATCCGATGTTATGTCCGGCAGCAGAACAGATAGAACGAACTTTTGATGCAGTACGCCGGGCGATGCAGAATATGACGGAAGTAAAAATTGGCGCAGGCACAGGCTACGAAAATCGGATAATGATTAACCGCGGACTCAGGCTGAAGAACGGCAAACACTGGACAATGAGACAGGCTAATCCTTGTCCTCCTGACGATGAAGTCGAAGGGCTGGGACCGGTTGATCCTGAAATCGGCATACTCCGGATCGACCGGATGGACGGTACTCCACTAGCGGTGATTTATAATTTTGCATGTCATCCGCTGATCGGCGTTCCCAGCGGCGGAGTTACCGCAAATTTTCCTGGCTTTGCTTCAAAAATAATTGAAGAAACATTAGACAATAATGTCATGGCAATTTTCTTACAGGGCGCGGGCGGAGATGTAAATGAAGTTCTTTATAAAGACATCAATCGTCCGAGAACCTCTGAACCAGTCGGTATTATGCTGGGGCAAAGTGTTTTGAAAGCGGTAAAAAATATTCATACAGGGAATGCGACATTGAGTGTCATTTCTGAAACAGTTGTGTTTCCCAGAAGAACTGATATCCCTGTACGTATTGACGCATTGCTCCAGGAGCAGTCAAGCCTACTCGAATCGCTGAGATTTGCCAGCCTTAACCTGAAAACATTTCTGCCGCTGTATATCAAATACACGCTTGACCAAACATGCCCGTCGGACTACTCCTACCGGTATTTACATGCGAAGCAAACTGGCAGCAGCGAGATGTTGGCGCTTGATGCCGAAAACCGGCAAAATATTGAAAAATATCTTCAGAATATTCACGCTATGGAAAAACTGACAAGGATTCAGGATGACATTGCCACGTTGAAACTGCATCAGGCGATAAACGACCAGGCAGGAGAATCGACTATACAGGCGGAAATCATGGGTATTAAAATCGGAGACTGTGTATTGATAACCGCTCCGGTGGAAACGCTGACGGAAATCGGCCTGAATGTTAAAAAGGCATCGCCTTATAAACATACCTTCATGGCGGCATTTTCAAATGGTTATATGCATTACGGCCCACCTGCTAGTTACTACGACAAGGGCGGATATGAGGTTACGGAGTGTTTATTGGCACCGGAATGGCAGGGAATTTATGAGCGGAAGGCAAACGAAATAATCCATAAACTGTAGCGTTAATTTAACAGGGATAAACAGGATATGCAGAACTTTCTAATACCAGTGTCCGTAATTGAATAAATAAGAGATAAGATGAGTATTCCTGTATATCAACAGATAAAAGATATTTTAAGAGAAGAGATTAGGCAGGGAAAGTATAAAGCCGGTAACACTATTCCTTCTGTCAATCAGTTAGCCAAAGACTTTTCAACCAGCCGCAATACTTCGGTTAAAGCTATTGCGGATCTGGTTCACGAAGGAATCGTCTATACCGTGCAAGGCAAAGGAACGATAGTAAGCGATTTACGTAAAGAAGTAAAAGAATCTAAACCTATGAAGAAGAGGAATTCATCGGTTCTATACATAGTTATTCTGCTGGCTGATTTTGATAATATAAATAAGATGTCAACCTGAACCAAGAGTCCCGTATATTGTATTTTCGTAGTGAACTTGACGCTGGCGGCAGTGTTTTCGTGTTTTCAAGTATCCGATGCCCATGGATGCGATCACGGCAGGCAATGCATAGATTCTCATATTTGATAATTGAAAAGGCAAGAGGTGGAGAGGAGTATGACAGATAGTATTTTCTGGGGTTATCTGGAGGAGCTGCCGGAGCAGGCGGCGGCGTGGAGAGAGTGGAATAACCGCCTGGCAAACTGGCATCGCTTTAACACTTTTTATACTCATTATTTGAGAGTCGAAGGCCGTCGCGCTAAGTTGCTAAATTGCCCTGCGCCATGTGAACAAGGCTATCCACGGCAGGTAGTGGAGAATTCCCCATCCGACATCACGGCAGTGTGTCCGCAGAAC
>CAIMFA010000874.1 GCA_903840185.1 uncultured Lentisphaeria bacterium
ACTACAGGCCAAGGTAGCACAGCGTCAAAAATTAATGACACAACAGTATGCTCAACTTCCTGAAGATGAAAAAGAAAAAGATCGTGTCGTTGCTCGTGCTATGTTACAGGCTATTACAGGTGGTCAACAAGGTGTGGCGGAGGGATGGGATCCAGAAGACGATGAGCAATGGTCAGCAGAAGATCCTAAAGATGAGATGTTTGGAGCCGGGGATGCCTATAAGCGTGGCATACAGGATTATAGAAAATTCATGCAAACTAAAGTCAAACCTAGTAATCCATATTCATATACCAAACAAGCAAGACAAGCCGACAACTGGGAAAAAGGATTTGAAGATGGTAGATATAAACAAGGTGTGGCGGAAGACCTAGATGCAAATCAAAAACGGAGTAACACATTAGGTCCAACTGAAAAAGTTAAAAATAATAATATCGGCAAACTAGTTGGTGCTAATGAAAGTTCTGACCCATTATCACGTATCAAACAATTATCAGGTTTAAAAAAGGGTAAATAAACCCAAATTAAATTATAGTTTACCCTAAGTTGGCATAAATATACTTGACATTAGGTGAAAGTAGTATATACTATCATCTAGTGTTAGTCATGTAATTTTGCATGGCGACATTAAAAACAAAGACCAACTTAAGGAAATTATATTATGGCAAGTCTCAGCGAAATCCGTGCACGAATTGCGGCACAAGAAAACAAATCAACAAATACTGGTACAACCCAGCAATCAGACAATTCAGTTTACCCCCATTGGAATATAGACGAAGGCTCAACAGCTACTATTCGTTTCCTACCCGATGGAGATAATTCAAATGAATTCTTTTGGGTTGAAAAACAAATTATTAAACTAACATTCAATGGTGTGAAAGGTAATGACACAATGAAACAAGTCATTGTGCAAGTTCCTTGTATTGAAATGTATGATCCAAAGGCAGTGTGCCCAGTACTATCTGAGGTTCGCCCTTGGTATAAAGATGAATCATTAAAAGAAACGGCAAACACAAAGGCATTCAGGAGAAGCGCGAAGAGGTAAAGGTTATTTCTTTAACGGCTCCTTACTTTAAAATGATGTAATAATGGAATAATAAATTCAAAATGTGCGACGTCAGATATATAAAGACAACACTGCTGACCGGTATCCTTGGCATAATCCTGATTTCAGGCGAGAGCGTCCGGTCTCAGGAAGCGGAAAAAGCGGCGGAAAAACCCGCAGCTGTTGAAAATGCCGCAGTGATGCCGGCAGCAGCGGAAGACCCGCCGGATAAACCGGCAGCCGTAGCGAAAAATGTCAAGGAGACTCCGGCGGCGGAAACTCCGGCGGTTGAAAAGAAAGCTGAGCTTCCGGCGGTCGAAGCGATTGTGCTGGGCGGATTCAAACAGTCATTCAGGCCGGAAAGCCCGGCTCCGGGATGGCGTTACCTGTGGAACGGTGCGGGTGAAATCGGCCATGCCGCCAATTACCGTCCGCTGATCTGGAATAAATCCGGCGCGTATACTCCGTCCGTCCGTTTTCTGGCGGGCTCACCCGCCAAAGGTTTGATGCTGGACATCCTGTCAGGATACCCCGGCCAGGGCAGCGCGACTGCACCGGATAAACTCGATCATTATGTGATCATCGCCTATACCATGCAGGCGGACAGCAGGGGAAACGTATGGCTGACTGACGGCAATATCCTCAAGCCGATCGGCGGCGAGAAGGAAACTATCGACTTACAGGTTTATGTAAATGACACGCTGAAATATTCCGACAATGTTGCAACCGCTGAAACGCCGGTGCTGTTTCAACAGGATCTGGGCGAACTTAAAAAAGGCGACACCATCTATGTGGCTGTCGGCCCCGACAATAATGACGCTGAAGATATGTTCCATCTGGATTTCAACCTGAAAATACTGCCTCCCGGGGTCGAGCCGGAAGAAATGCTGAACATGATAAAACCTCCTGCTGATATCCCTGACGTCAAACGCCTGCCCGGCGGCAAACCGAGTCCGGCATTCCTGCAAAAACACGAGGAATTCATCCGCCAGGCGGCGGAAACCAATCCGAATGTGCTGTTTATCGGAGATTCCATCACTGCCGGATGGCTGGAAGCCGGCAGGGCCATCTGGAACAAACATGTCACCGTTTACAAACCGCTCAACCTAGGCATAAACGGCGACCGTATTGAAAATGTGCTGTGGCGCCTGTCCAATGGAGAAGTGGATAAAATCAAACCCAAAGTGATTGTGCTGATGATCGGCACTAATAATCTCTATATGTACAGCGTTGACGAAATCTGTGAAGGCGTCACGGCAATACTCAATGAACTCAATGACAGGCTGCCGGGAAGCAAGATTCTGCTGCTGGGCATACTGCCCCGCGCCAAATCACCGGAAGCCAAAGTCCGCGCCAAAATCCGCCAGATAAATGAACAGCTCGTTAAAATGGCGGACGGTAAAGATATCAGGTTTCTGGATTTCGGCGCCGAGCTGATCGAACCGGACGGCTCAATCAGCGAAGAGATCATGCCGGATTATATGCACTTGAGCGAAACCGGCTATAATACATGGTTTGACGAAATGTCGCCGTCCCTTATCGAAATGCTCGGCCTGGACAAAGAGTAGTTGAAAGTTGAAAGTTTAGAACTTTAGTATCTTTGCTTTAGACCTCTATCGTTTTAAACGTTTTTAAAAT
>CAIMFA010000875.1 GCA_903840185.1 uncultured Lentisphaeria bacterium
AAACATTTTGAACGTTACGGCACGCGCGAACTTATCGGAAAAAGCCCGATGATCAAACATCTGTGGGCATTGATCAACAAGGTCGGCCCCAAGGACTCAGCCAGAGTATTGATTTGGGGCGAAACCGGCACCGGCAAGGAAACAGTGGCCCTGCAACTGCATTTTAAATCGCCGCGCAGGCATGAGCCTTATATCGTCGCCAACTGCGCGACTTTAAGCCCGCAACTGCTGATAAGCCAGCTTTTCGGACATAAGAAAGGCGCGTTCACCGGGGCGGTGGAAAACCATGAAGGTTATTTTAAACAGGCCGATGGCGGTACGCTGTTTATGGATGAAATCGGGGAACTGCCGCCGGAAGCGCAGGCCGGTTTGCTGCGGGTATTACAGGATGGGCGGTTCTACCGGCTTGGCGATAATGAAGAATTTAAGGTCAATGTCAGGATAATTGCCGCCACCAACCGGAACCTGGCGCAGATGGTGCGCGACGGCAAATTCCGCGAAGATTTGTTCCACCGCCTGAACATGGTGCATATCCACATAACACCGTTGCGGGAACGTCCGGAGGATATCGGCGAAATCGCCAATGCCTTCTGGATGAACCGCCACAAGCGCCGCCTGGAACCGGAACAGCTTGCCGCGCTGACAGGCTACGACTGGCCGGGCAATGTCCGGGAACTGTATAACGTTCTGGAATTGGCGGACATTATAGATGAGCAGGATTTCGGCAAATTGCTTGAAGAAAATCGCCGCCAGTGGGGAATGCAAAACAACCTTGCCGAAACTGTCGAATATCCGGAAAATATGGACGAAATGACCCGGCTGCATGTAAAAAAGATATTGGAAAAATACCAAGGTAATATCTCCCATGCTGCCGAAGCCATGCAGATAACCAGAAACACCTTGAAAAAGTATTTGAGTTAGGAGAGCATTGATTGCAAAATGATTGAACAACTTAAAGAACTGCTGGATTATTCCCGGCACTGTTTAGTTTTTACCGGAGCCGGGATTTCAACTTTATCCGGAATCCCTGACTTCCGCGGTTCAGGCGGAGTTCTCAGCAGCCAGTGGCACGGCATGAGTGTTGAAGAAGTGCTTTCTTTATCCTGCTTTCAAAAACATCCGGAACTCTTCTATGAATGGAGCAAGGCGTTTGTCTACGGACTGGATAATTATCAGCCGAATGTGGTGCATCGCGTGGTCGCCGAACTTGAAAGACGCGGAATAGTCTCTGCCGTTTATACCCAGAATATCGACCGGTTGCACCAGCGCGCCGGAAGTATGAATGTCAAAGAACTTCACGGCAGCCCGTCCATGCATCATTGCTTAAAGTGCCAGGCCGAATATGATTATCAAACGATTGCCCCCATAGTCCAGGCTGATCAGGTGCCGAAATGTACTAAATGCGGTGGCATTATCAAGCCGGACGTGGTATTCTATGGGCAGGATATGGATATGGATTTAATAGACAATGCCGTTATCGACATGGGCAAAGCGGATTTGCTGCTGGTCTTAGGCAGCAGTCTGGCAGTCCAGCCAGCCGCCAGCCTGCCCATGACCACCTATTACAGCGGGGGCAAAATCGTAATAGTAAATAAACAGACCACGCCACTGGATAAATGCGCAACCCTGAAGTTCGATGACCTGAATAAAGTATTTACAGAATTGGAACATTGGCTATCTCAGCGTGTCCGACAATAAAGATTGAACTGTCGACAATTCTATTATTATGACTATATCAGACTATAATATTTAGACAGAATACTTTATCTAAAGATTTTCTTAAGAAAAGTGTATCTTGCTTGGAAAATTGCAATTGCAATTATCCATCAGCAAGTTAGAGTAGATAGTTTTACATGCAAAGTGCAATGGAAATAATAATTTCAATAGGATATTTCAAGGGATGGAGATGCCATGTCTGATAAACCAGATAAGGTTAACGATTTAGTTAAATTGAATTTCATAATACCATCTTATCAACGCGGGTATCGCTGGAAAACTCGACAAGTTCAAGAATTATTAAGCGACATTGAGTTTGCTGCTATAAATGGCAAAGAATGTTGCTTAGGGACGTTAGTTGTTAGACCAGATGGTAATAAGTTCCGAGTTATTGACGGACAACAACGGTTAACGACTTTAAGTTTATTACTCGAAGAAATTGGTGGAGTTAACGAAAAGATAAATATTTGTTACGAAATGTCGCGAAAAGTTGATGATTTTTTTAAAGATAGGGCTAAAAAAGTTATTAAGGCTTGGTGTCATACAAATCAAAACGTTTCTATCAATTTTATAAAATTAAAAGTCAGTATTATTTGGTTTGAATGGGAAGAGAAAGATGAGCTCAAACGTTTTACTGATTTGAACGACGCAAAGATTCAATTGACTAATGCTGAACTTATTAAAGCTTTGTTATTGGACCCAGTATCATTTGAAGAAAATGATAGTGCGATAAAACGTGAAAGAGAGCTGGAAAGAGCTGAAGAATGGGATGAGATTGAAAGATTGCTTCAAGATGATTCATTTTGGTATTTTGCCTTTCCGTATGCAAAAGATTCTTCAACCCGTATTGATCGTTTATTTGAAATTATTCCAACAGTCACCAAATTTAAATTTGAACGCTCAAAACGTTCTAATAAGGAAGATGCCCCCGATACTATTTTAAAGGGTGATAATCTTGAAACATTTCTTATAATTTCTCAGACCATAAAAAAGTCAGATTCATCCGTAAAAGCCGTGGCTACTATTTGGGATGAAGTTTCTTTTGCCTTTGCAACACTGAAAAACTGGTATGAAATATCTGATACAGAACAAGACATCTATCATCGCATTGGATTTTTGCTTGCAGCTGATAGGGCGCCAGAAGAAGCAGAAAAAGTTCTTATTAATTTTCTTGTTGAAATAGGGAAAACGCAGAAATCAAATGTTATAAAAGAACTAAACCAAAAAATAAAAGAGCATTTTGGCAAAGCAACAAGTAAGAATGACTTGCGTTCTTACCTTGCAAAACTTGTTTTTAAAGAGAAAGATAAAATACACAGAGCTTTATTGCTGTTCAATTGCGTTATTGCGCACCAGCGAAGTCAGCGGTTTCCATTTGACAAATATCGTTGTGCTAATTGGGATATTGAACATATTCGTGCAACCAATCAAGATGATCTTTATAAATTCGAAAATCTAAATGAAGCAATAAAATGGACAGTCAACTGGTGTCATAATTTTCCAATTCCATCCGATTATGATAAAAAGTATGATGATGC
>CAIMFA010000876.1 GCA_903840185.1 uncultured Lentisphaeria bacterium
GCTCATCAATTTTCCGCTGGGCTTCATGAACTAAAATTTCAATTTTCAGGAAAACTTCAGATTAAAATATCTCTTTCTGTTTCACCGGTAATCAGATAACCGCCGCCCGCCAGGCATTTCACCGCTTTTTCGAGTATAATCTTCCGGTATTCACTTTTATAATAAAACAGCAGATTGGCGCATACCACCAGATCAAAATCGCCGAAAAGACTTTCCGGCGGACAGCATAATTCTTTACTGAACAAGTCGAATACCGAGAAATTAATGTAATTTTTCAATGCCGGCTTTACGGTATAAGTATCGCCGCGCTTTGTAAACCACTGTTTAACCCGCTTAAAATTAAGGTTATTTAATGCTTCTGCCGGATAGCGGCCGTTCCGTGCTTCATTCACCTGCGTTTCGCATTGATCGGTGGCAAAAATCCGGTAGCTGATTTCATTGCCGCCGGTTTTAAGCTCTTCCAGCAGCATGCTCAGGCTGTAGGATTCCTGTCCGGCGGCGCATTCCGCCGACCAGACCCTGATTTCTTTGCTTTTACTTTTTCCTTTTTTCAAAACCAGCGCCGGCAGTATAATCTGCTCCAGCACGGCAAAAGTCAGCGGATTGCGGAAAAATTCGCTGTAACTGATTTTGAGCGAATCAAGCAGATTCCCGGCTTCCTGATCGTTCTGTTCCAGACATACGCAATACTCTTCGGGCGAAGCGCAATGATTTTCATCAAGCCGCTTCTGCAGAGTTTTGTCCAGAAAAGACTTCTCGTATCTGGAAACGTCCACGCCATGCAGCCGCATCAGCAGTCCGGCAAGCTGTTTATTTTTTTTCATCATCTGCTATCCTGTATTTTTCTTCCAGACCATTTTTTATCAGAAGTTCATTCACTTCCTTTTTCAGTTCAATCATCACAAGCTCACGGCCGACGGTCAGTTTGTGGAACCTTTGCAGTTCGTCAATTTTTTCACGCAATAAATCCTCCGCCTGCTTGCGTTCGGTAATGTCATCAATGGCGACAATTACATGTTTCCGCCCGTCAAGCAATACCGGTTCGGCATTGACGCTCAGCCAGAAATGATGTTCCTGTCCGTCAACCAGGATTGTATACTCCATTTCCGCCCCGTGAACGGAATTCCCCGATTGCAGCACCTGCTGAATCCCTTTGCTCAGCGGGCACTCCGGACAGGAGGGGGAAAAGCCGCAGCCTTTTTCATGCTCAACGCTGTGCGCGCAGCCCAGCCCGGCTCCAATGTGCTGCCGGATGACCAGAGCATGATCCCTGCACACCAGCCGCGCGATTACGGCATTGGAATTAATAATCATGCCGGTTTCATCAATAAGGACCATGCCCACCGGCGCGGCGGCGAAAATGGCTTGCAGATTTTCCTGATCAATACGCAGCACTTCTTCGGCCTGACGCTGCGCCAGGGAAATGGCCAGACTGTCGGCCATTTTTTCGAAATGTTCAATCAGTGCCGGGGAGAAACAGTTCTGGCGGCGGTCATTGAATTGCAGCAGGCCAAAAATTTGATGGCCGTCACGCAGCGGGATCAGCGCCACTGATTCATAGCCTTCGGTATTGCTCCGGTTGCGGGTGTGTGACTGGCGGCTGGCTTCGGAGGTGGTTGCCAGCAAAGCGGTGGTGCTGTTGGTCCAGAAGCTGCCATGGGGGGTGAAAAACGGTTTGTCCGGATTGAACCGGCCGCTCAGGATATTCCCGCACATGCATTCGAGCACAGGATTGCCCGCGCTGTCGCGCAGGAGTTCACCGTTCTTATCATAAGCGCACAGATGATTTTCCATGTTCACAAACTCAGACGGAAAACCGTGGGTCTCGAAATATGGAAAGTCGTTACCGTCGCGCAGCCGGATGCCGACGGCTTCGCAGCCGGACCAGCTTTGCAGGGCGGCTGTCAGCTCCGCCATGCGCTCACTGAAACTGCTGATCGGGGAGTTGACCAGTATAATCAAACGCGTCGTCAACTCGCCTGCTTCTTCCTGAAATTTGCGCTCGGTAATGTCGCTCAGCACAATGCGGAGCTCGGGATTGCCATAAGTATCCTGTGCGGCGGAGATCGCCAGATGCCCCCAGAATGCCGTTCCGTCTTTCTTCAACATCCGCAGTTCGCACGCCTGCGGTTCCCCGTTCTCCAATAGCTGCTGACGGTGCCGGTAGTAGATATCCTGGTCCGCTTTCAGGATGAACCGGCTGAACGGCTGCCTGGCCAGCGCGTTCCGGCCCATGCCCAGCATGTCGGCGGCGGCGAGATTGGCCTCCAGTATCAGACCCTGTTCGCTGATAGTGCAATACCCCACCGGCGCCAGGTCATAAAGGTCGAAATAGCGCACCTGCGAAGCATGCAGTTCCAGCTTGGACTGGCGCAATTCTTCGTTCTGCATCTCCAGTTCGATCTGATGCACACACAGTTCGTGGAGGATCTTTTGTATTTCTTCAGTCGAAATGATTTCGGGGGCCGGCGACTGCGCGGCCTGCTGCCGGATAATCTCTTCCGCCCGCTGCCGTAGGGCGTCAGTTTGTCCTGCCTGGTTGTCCTTGCCGTTCATAATGCCCCCCCCATAAGAAGTTCTAAAGTGCTAAAATTCTAAAATTTCTAAGTCCTAAGTCCTAAGTCCTAAGTGCTAAGTCCTAAGTTTTAGGACTAACCAGTAACCGTAACACGTAACACGTAACACGTAACACGTAACACGCAACACGTAACACCTAACTCTTAACACCTGTCCCGCTTTCAACTGAATTTTTCGCGCGGTCCGTTGTCGTAATCGCATATATCTTTCCAGACTTGTTCACTAAAGCGGTGGAAGTTATCGAGACCTCCAGGACAGTGCCGTCTCTGGTGAGCCGCCGGGTAAGATAAGGCTCCATAATTTCAGCCTGACAAAGCTGATGTATTCTGTTCAACGCCTGTTCGCGCTGTTCCTCCGGTATCCGGTCGCGGACGTTCATCGCCAGCGCTTCAGCTTCACTCCAGCCATACATTCTCACCGCCCCCGGATTCCAGGCCAGGATACGCCCGTCCAGGTCCTGCACCGTAATGGCGTCGCGCGCATCGCGCACTACCACAGCCAGGCGTAACAGATCATTGGTTTCCTTCAACTGTTCCCGCATCTGCACCGCCTCCGTGATGTCGAAAAAGGTAATTGCCGCACCCTCGATCACATTGTCGAGCGTGCGGTAAGGCAGGATGCGCATCTCATACCACCGCCCTTCCGTGTTCTGCACTTCCACCTTTATGGGGATCAATGTTTTCAGCACGAGCTGCACGTCCGCCGCCAGGGAGTTATAGCCGGTCAGGTTAAGGACGGCGTGGGCTATCGGCCGCCCCACATCGCCCGGGATCAGGTTGATGACCATGGTCGCGGCGGGCGTGAAACGCAGGAGGCGCAGTTGATGATCCACAAAGACCGTGCCGATGCCGGTGCCGGCCAGCAGATTATTCATGTCGTTATTAACGCGCGACAGATCAGCTATGTTGTTCTGCAATTCGGTGTTGACCGTGTTGAGTTCTTCGTTGACCGACTGCAGCTCCTCCTTGGAGGTCTCCAGTTCCTCGTTCGTGGATTGCAGTTCTTCGTTGACCGACTGCATTTCCTCGTTCGTGGATTTAAACTCTTCGTTGGAGGTTTGGAGAAGTTCATCTCTGGACCGCAACTCCTGCTCAAGCTCGGCGGTACGGGCGTCCGCGGACAACCTGTCGAACCCGCCATCCGCGCTGTATACCCGGAGTGCGATGGTATCCGGCGCGGGCTGTCCATCGGGAGCCTGACCTTCCGGCGTGGCGGCAGGCCGCAGGGCGGGCGGTTTTACCTGATACGGCGGCGCTTCAGACGGCGCGGCAGCGCCCGGGATGGTCAGATTGACCGTGTTGAATGGAACGCCGGTGATGACGAGCGTGGCAGGACTGGACGCAACCGCCTTTGCTGCCGCGGCTTTCGGTGGAACTGCGGCAGGTTCGCGTACCGGCAGTTTAAACGGGGGCGCCGCATTGCCGCCGGCCGGTATTAACGCCCCCGGCACTGTCACGGACGGGCGTAAACGGACCGGTATAATACTCCGCGGCACACTTTGAAATTCATCTTTGCGCTGATACAGTTGTGCCTTCTGATCCAGTGCGGCAAACAGATTAACCGACTCGCCCACGGTTTCAGAAGTGCCCAGGAAGAGCCTGCCGCCGGGATTCAGCGCGTAGTGGAACTGGCGAAGCAGTTTTTTCTGCAAATCATAGCCCAGATAAATCATCAGATTGCGGCAGCAGATGAGGTCAAGTTTGAAGAAGGGCGGATCTTTGATTACGTTATGCTCGGAAAAAATCAGCATGTCGCGGAGCCCTTTGTGGATGCGGTACACGCTGCCATCCAGTTCGGCCGAAAAAAAACGCGCCAGCCGCTCCGGCGGAATATCCGCGGCGATATTGGCCGGGTAGATGCCGGCGCGGGCCGCGGCAATCGCCCGGCTGTCAACATCGGTGCCAAATATCTGCACCTTGAAACTCTGCTTCAGCGTATCCATCTGTTCCCGCAAAAGCATGGCGACGGAATAGGCCTCTTCGCCGGAGGAGCAGCCCGCGGACCATACCCGGATCGTGCTGCCAGCCGGCTTGCCGGCAAAGAGTTTCGGGATAACGAATTCCTCGAGTGCCTTGAACGCCGCCGGATCCCGGAAAAAACTGGTTACGCCGATCAGCAGGTCGCGAAACAGCGCATCCACTTCGGCCGGCGTCTGTTGCAAATATTTGACATATACGTCAATGCTCTCAATCCGGTGAACAGCCATGCGCCGTTCGATGCGCCGGCTGATGGTACCCGGCTTGTACTGGGAAAAATTGTTGCCGGTCCGGGCGCGCAAAAGGCAGAATATCTTATTCAACGCGTTTTCTCCACTGGGAGCTATAGCAACAGCATTCTGCGGAAGCGTGCAAAAAGCATGTGCCGCATAGTCTGCCAGGCGGGCGGGCATTTCGGACGGGGGCAGTTCGTAGTCTGCCAGGCCGGTGGCGATCACGCTGCGCGGCATACCGTCATATTCGGCGGAATCCGGATTCCCGACCATGACCATGCCGCTCTCCCCTTTGATGGCCCGCACCCCCAATGTGCCGTCGCTGCCGGTGCCGGAAAGCACGATGCCGATGGCCCGTTCGCGTAAATCCTGGGCCAGGGACCGGAAGAGGAAGTCAACCGGCAGCCGCTGGCCGCGCGGCGCGGATGGTTCAAATAATTGGAGCGTACCATTGATAAAAGCCATGTCGCTGTTGGGCGGAATGATATAGACACAGTTGACCTTGACCGTCATCCCGTCTTCAACTTCGAAAACCTCCATGCCGGTATAATGCCGGATCAGTTCCGCCAGCATGCTTTTGTGGGTCGGATCCAAGTGCTGCACCAGCACAAATGCCATGCCGGGATTGATGTCTCCGTGCAATCCGGAAAAAAAAGATTCAAACGCCGCCAGCCCGCCGGCAGAAGCGCCGATACCGACAACAGGAAAACTGACCGCAGAAGAACCGGCAGGCTCCGGCGATCCGGTATCCAGGGGGTTCTGCGCTACTTCCGCGGTCTTCGCTTTATCGTTTTTTCCTGCAGCCATGATGCTCTCCAGTAAGTGCTGCGCCAGCCATGAACGGATAACCCGACAATACCAAACTCCTCTGTAATAATATAGAATAACGCTCAAATAGAAATATTACAACAAATATAAGATAGAAACAATACTTCTTTAAAGTCCATTGCTGCAACATCGAGCGTTGGGCGCGATATGAACTCATTTAAACATCCAATATCCAAACCGGGATCGAAAGCGCGGTTGTGACGGAGCACAACCCTCCAGTAATACCAGTTTCTGTCTTATGGCTCCAGGCTGTTCCACTTGGAGATTGGACATTCCGTGTTGGATATTGGATATTCAGTTTGTGCAGCGGCTATGCCGCGTTAAGTTTTTCGTGGTAAAAAATGGATTTCTCTGTGGCTTTGTGTCTCTGTGGTTAAAATTCCGGCGCTCACAGTTAATTTCACCGCGGCTAAACAATTTTTCCGTCCTGAATTTCATAGAAGGCGGCGGTATTGAAAAAATCATCTTCGGGCTTTTCAGTGAAGGTGAAAAACATCTGTCCGGCCTGGTTGATCACTTTAAAAAACATTTCCCGGGTGACGGCGTCAAGTTCGCCGGTCACATCATCCACCAGCACGACAATGCTGCTTTTGTCTCTGCCGGCGGAAAGAATGTTAACTTCGGCCATTTTCATGCAGAGCGAAATCAGACGGCACTGGCCGGTGGAACCGTAATTTCTTAACAATTTATTATTGTAATTGAAGTCAAAATCGTCCAGTTGCGGCCCGAAACTGGTATAACCGCGCCGGACATCGCGCTCCCGTTCACGTTCAAAAATTGCCATATAGCGGTCATAATCGTCCGTGCCGGAACTGTTGCGGTATTTGATGTTGAAAGAAACCTTTTCCGGAAAAAAATTTTTAATTATATTTTCAATTTCATTGCCGAGGATTCCGGAATATTTCTGCCGCTGAGCGGCGATAAAACTGCCGCCGGAGGCCATTACCGGTTCAAAAGCTTTGATAACATTTATATTGCGGTCTGACTTGATGACGGCATTCCTGGATTTCAACGCCAGCGAATAATCATGCAGCGCCGAAAGGTACTCCGGCTCCATCATCGAAATGAACATGTCCAGCATGCGCCGTCTGAGACTTGAGACCCCGGTGATGATGTTGATGTCATCCGGAGAGAAAGCGACCGCCTTGATGCGTTTAATGAATTCACTGGCGCGGGAAACCGGAACATGGTCGATACTTAATTTCCGTTTACCGGTATCGGAAATATTGATTTCCAGAAATTCCATCCAGTTCTGGCGGTCTATTTCGGCTCCCACATAGGAATTATCTTTTCCGATTGTTTTTAAATCTTTAATTTGCGAGGTGCGGAACGAACGCAGCATGCTGACAAAAAATATTGCCTCCAGCAGATTGCTTTTTCCCTGGCCGTTCCTGCCGGTAAATACATTCAAAGGAGAATTTATGCGTAAATCCGCGTCCAGATAATTTCTGAAATTTTTCAGGATAAGTCTTTTAATCATTGGTTTACCGCTATTTCCATGTAATCATTTTGCCTGATCGTATCAATTCTTCATGATAATAGCTGCCGGAGCCTTAAATTGAATTCATAGCAGGCTTTTTTAAGAGAGTCCGGCGGATTTTCCAATTGTTTGTTCTGCTTGCAATTATCCGCCAGTTTATCAATAAATACATGTGTTTCAGATTCGCGGTTTTTATACTCATATTGCGGTTTGTATGATGTATTCTCATCAATTTTCACACCATCAAGCCAGGCCAGCCATGTTTCAATATGCCATTTTGGAATAATATGAATCACCGCCTCATCTTTTGAACGGATACTGATTCCATTTTTATGCGCGGCCGTATTAAGTTCGTTATTATGGACCGCGACGGACTTGGCGTCGGCATCAATCACAACAATAAGAACAGTGGACGCAGAGGCGTTGCGGTTGCGGAAAGCTTTAAGTTCTTCCGCATATTTATCCCTGACATGCTTTTCGCCGGAGCCGCCGCCGCCATCTTTTGGATAACCCGGATTTCGTATTTGACGCGCTGTGATATCCCATCCTTTTTTCAGAAAACGGCGTATTGCGAAATCCTGTAACTTATCCTCACAAAGTATAATAAATTGTGAAGCTTTACTGGTCATTGCCTTCCCAGCCTCTTGCCATAGTTTCAGCAGGCGTCAATCCCTGAACCGTCGGAAACGGCTTTGTGACAACCTGGGCTCCATTCTGCCTTGAAAACCATAATTCCGAGCCGTGCGCCATGTCATTAATTATTTCCGGATGATGAGATATTATTATAGACTGAACGGATTTTTCTCCACAAACGTCTTCCAATAATTTTAGCCACGGCTGAATTTCACGCAGGGAAACAAAGTTTTCCGGTTCATCAATAAAAAGAACCGGGAAAACTTTATTTTTAAAAGATTCAAGTATTATATATAAGACTATAAGTTGTCGCTGTCCATCAGATAAATTCTTAAACTTAAAAGCATAATTGCTCTTTTCAATTTTAAATTCCGCCTCAAGCCTGCGCATATCGCCGCTTTCAACTAAATTTAGAATTTCGAATCCTGGAAGAACATCTTTTAAATATTCCTGCGCTTTATATGCTATTCCTGAATTTTCCTGAATCAGATGCCTGTACCATGACGGAAAATTCTCCGCGTGATTTGAAAGCCATTTATCTTCAGATTTTGCAACTTGCTCTATTAAGGCGGGATTAGGCCGAATAATCAGTACTTTTTTTATTTCTTCACGAAACTTGATCAACGGCAAATTGTCTTCGCGTTTGCCAATGCCGGGAATTACTGAACGCCTCCAGTCGGCAGAAAAATGAGTCTCTTCTTTTACTTCTTCTTTTTTATCTATCCGATAAAGATGAACTTCACTACCGTCAAAATGAAAGAAAATCTGGTTTTTCCATTTAAGAATTTCTTTTTTAATCCGGCATTCATCACTATTTTTTGCATATTCTAAAACAATCTCATAATCATAAGATTCTTTGTCTATTTCAAATATAATACCAAATGTCTGTTCATTACGTTTATCCCATTTTGTCAGAGAATCTTTATTTACAGTATCATCATCACCGGATAATATATCCTGCCCTGACAATATCTTTTGAATTATTTTTAAAGCTTCCAGAACAGAGCTTTTTCCAGAACCATTACTTCCAAGCCATAACTGAAATTTTCCCGGATTGATTCTGAAATTACTGAAACATCTGAAATTATCAATGTAAATTTCTTTTATCATTACATATTATTATCTGTTTCTCATCGGCATAATTACATAAAGGAAACCTTCACCGCCTTCAATCGCCACCGGACTGAAACCGTCGTTTATTTTCATTTTGATCTTATCAGCATCACAATGTCTGAACGGATCAGCCAGGAATGAAGGATTGAAGGATATATCAATTCTGTTTTCCTTATATTCAACATCAATATAGTCATTACCTTCGCCAATATTATTGCTGGAAGCTTCAAACGTCAGACGGTTGTTGTCAAATTTGACAATCATAAACGAACTTGAATCGGAAAGAGCCAGCGATACCAGTTCAAGTTTAGCCAGGAATATTGCCGACGGAACTTCAAATACTTTACTGAAAGACGCCGGAATAACCTGACGGTAATTAGGATAATTTCCTTCAATCAGCTTTGTCGTCAGTAATACCGTATCAGTTTTGAAAGAAGCCTGCTTTTCACCTATTTCAATAGTTACTATGCCGGTACCGTCAAGCAGGCGCTTAATTTCCACTGCTGTTTTAAGCGGAATAATGGTATCGCCTTCATCGCCGGTGAAACTTTCCGGAACTTTTTCAACCAGCGCCAGACGCTTGCCGTCAGTCGCCACCGCGGTAATGGTATTTTCTTTTACCGAGCAGAGAATGCCGTGCAGTACTTTTCTGGTATCATCCAGACTGACCGCATAGGAAATCTGATCCAGCATCTTGCTGAAATCGGTTTCTTTAAACTTGATCTGTTTTTTAGAAGCGAAATCAACCGGAACCGGAAAATCATCAGCCGGAAGTCCGAGCAGTTTGAAATTACTCGTTCCACACTGTATTTCCACCTGATTTTTGTCATTGCAGGCTAAACATACGGTATCTCCGATAAATCTGCTGACCAGAGCATGCAGCTTTTTGGCCGGAACTGTTGTTCTGCCAATTGTTTCCACTGATGCTTCAAGTTTCGTCGTAATTCTAATTTCAAGATCAGTGGTTGTCAAGGTTAAAGCATTTCCTTCTGCTTCCAGCAGCACATTCCCAAGCACCGGCAGGGTGGACCGGTTGCCGATAATGTTGATTACCTTCTGGATCGCCTTCAAAAATTTGTCTTTGTTGATACTTAATTTCATTCTATCCTGCCTTTCTTAATCTGGTTTATTCACAGGCTTTATAGTTATATTGCTTATTACCTATACTCTATATCTATTTATTTTTATTATTATACCCTGTTAATTCTGTTAATAAAGCTGAATTTGAGCGAAAAACAAAAAAAAATCATATTAATAAGACTGCTTAGAAAACATTCATAAACTAAAACTTATCATCATTTAATAATTATTAACATTATTAATATGTTTTTATTAACACAGTTGTCAATAGATAAC